>CAYLJK010000032.1:8072-11413 GCA_964383975.1 uncultured Gemmatimonadales bacterium
CGGGCGGGCCGAAGAACATGTGGCCGCTCATCTCGCCGGCGAGCACGGCGCCGGTCTCCTTCATGCGCCGCTTGATGTGCGAGTGGCCGGTCATCCACATCACCGGCAGTGCCCCCGCCCGCTCCAGGGCCTGCGGGAGGGTATCGGAGCACTTCACGTCGAAGATGACCTCGCGGCCAGGGCCGAGCCGGCGGACGAGGTCGCGGCCGAACAGCACGAGCAGCTGGTCGCCGAACAGCACGCCGCCCTGCTCGTCCACGGCCCCGATGCGGTCGCCGTCGCCGTCGAAGGCGATGCCCAGCTCCGCGCGCTCGGCCGCCACGCGGGCCTGGAGATCGCGCAGGTTCTCGACCACGGTCGGATCCGGGTGATGGTTCGGGAACGAACCGTCGGATTCGCAGTAGAGCCGCACGACCTCGGCGCCGAGGTCCTCGAGGAGATCGGGCGCCGCCACGCCGGCGGTCCCGTTGCCGCAGTCCACGACGACCTTCACGCGACGCGGGAGGCGTCCGACGCGGTGCACGATCTCGGTCCGGTAGGCCTCGAGCACGTGGTGCGCGTGCTCGTCGCCCGATCCCGCGCAGAACCGGTCCTCCTGGATGCGGCGCAGCAGCCCCTGGATCTCCGCGCCGGCGAACGGCAGCCCCTGGAACACCATCTTGAAGCCGTTGAACTCCGGAGGGTTGTGTGAACCCGTGACCTGCACGCCCCCGTCGGCGCCGAGATGGTGGATGGCGAAGTAAAGCGCCGGTGTGGGGACGAGTCCAACGGACAGCACGCGCGCGCCGGTGGCGCGCAGGCCCTCTATGAGCGCCGGCGTGAGGACCTCCCCGGACGGCCGGTTGTCGCGACCCACGGCAACGGTCGGCTCGCGGCCCAGCCGTTCGCGGGCCTCGCTGCCCACGGCGCGGCCGACGGCCCGGGCCACATCGGCGGTCAGGTCCACCCCGATGGTGCCCCGGATGTCGTACTGGCGGAAGATGACGGGATCGATGCGCATAGCTCGGAGCGATGCGGGCCCCCGCGGGAGCCCGGCGGTCAGTTGACGGGTGCGGGGCGGACCACGCCGCCGCCGGGCGCCGTGCGGGACGGCGTCGTCCCATGCGGGCTCGTGCCCCTCGCCTGCGGCAGAGTGCGCGGCGGGCCGTGGGGGCTCTGGCCCCTGGGTGGCGTCCCCGGTCCGGCAAGGTACGGCATCCGCGAGGGCAGGAACGTGCGGCCGCCCTCCTGGGCCGCGCCGACCACGCGGTTCGGCCAGACCCCGAAGAGCAGCAGCGCCGCGGTCACCGCGACGAGCAGCCCCCGTGCCATCGCCGGGAGCGCGACGCCCTCGTGCACGCGGTCGTGGATGCGGGGCTTCATGTACATCGCCATGATGACCGGAAGGTAGTAGCCCGCGGACAGCACGCTCGCCAGGACGAGCACGACGGCGAGCGTGGTGTAGCCCGCAGCGGTCGCCGCGATGAGCACGTACCACTTTCCGATGAAGCCCGCCGTCCCGGGGAAGCCGAGCAGCGAGAGCATGGCGACGGCCATCACGACGGCAAGCACGGGGTGCGTCTCGGCCAGCCCGGCGAGATCGTCCACGGCCACGTCCCGCTCGCCGGCGCGGCCCTTGGCGATCAGGACCGCGAACGCAGCCACGGTCGTGAGCGTGTAGAAGATGAGGTACAGGAGGAACGCCGAGGCGCCGGCCGCCGAGCCCGGCACGAGGGCCACCAGGAGGTACCCGGCGTGCGCGATGCTCGAGTAGGCCAGCATCCGCTTGACCGAGCGCTGCGCGAGGGCGAGCAGGTTCCCCGCGACCATCGTCACCGCGGCGAGCCACCAAAGCACCTGGTCCCAGCCGGGCTGGATCACCGGCAGCGCCTGGAGAAGGACCCGGCCGAGGGCGCCGAACGCCGCGGCCTTCACGGTCGCGGCCATCAGGACGGTGACCGGCGTCGGTGCGCCGTCGTACACGTCCGGCGCCCACATGTGGAACGGCACCGCGGCGACCTTGAACGCGAATCCAATCAGCAGGAGGGCCACGCCGGGCCAGACGAGCGCCGGCACCTGGGCGGCCGCCGCCGCGGTCTGCCCGCCGATCAGCGCGAGCTTGGTCGTCCCCGTGGCACCGTAGAGCAGCGCGATTCCATAGAGCAGGAACGCCGACGCGAAGGCCCCCAGCAGGAAGTACTTCAGCGCCGCCTCGGCCGAGACGAGGCTGCGGCGATTGATGCCGGCGAGCGCGTACACCGCCACCGACATAGTCTCGAGCCCGAGGAAGATGACGAGCAGGTCGCCGCCGCCCACCATGAAGAGCATCCCCACCGTCCCGAGGAGCGTGAGGAGGTGGAACTCGGGGACATCGATCTGTTCGCGGTCGAGGTAGTCGATCGCGAGGACCGTCGCGAGGGCGGCGCCGCCGAGGATGATGAGGGCGGCCGCCCACCGATAGGGGTCCACGGTGACGATGCCGGGGAGGCCCTCGGTGCGGGCGCCGCTGCGCCAGAGCCAGCCGGCGGCGATCATGGCCAAGACCAGGCCGGTGACGGCCAGCCAGCCGGTGCGCCGCTGCGCGCCGGCCTCCCGGTGCCGCCACGCCACATGCAGGACCAACAGGAGGGTCCACGCCGTCAGCACCAGCTCGGGGAGCATCGCGAGGGCGAGATCGCGTCCGCGTTCGAGGTCGAGGAGCATGGCCTACTCGCCGTTCGTCGGTGCGGCTTCCGGGGTCATGAGCCGGAGCCGCGTGTGGACCGTCTCGATGTAGGCGCGCGCGGACGGCTCGAGGCGGCGCAGCACCGGCTGGGGGTAGAGCCCCAGCCACACGATGAGCGCGACGAGCGGCACCAGCACCGCCAGCTCGCGCCGCGTGAGGTCCCCGAGTGACCGGTTCTCCTCCCGCTCGAGCGGACCATAGAGCACCCGCTTCAGCGCCCAGAGAAGGTACGCCGCCGCGGCGATCACGGCGGTCGTCGAGACCGCAGCGGCCACCGGGTGGGTCTGGAACGCCCCGAGCAGGACCAGAAACTCGCCGACGAACCCGTTTGTCCCGGGCAGCCCGATGGACGACAGGCTCACGAATGTCAGGATCGCCGCGAACGCCGGCATGACCCGCGCGATCCCCCCGAAGTCGGCGATCATCCGCGAGTGGCGGCGCTCGTACACCATCCCGACCAGGAAGAAGAGCGCGCCCGTCGAGATGCCGTGGTTGATCATGACGAGGAGCGCGCCCTGCGTGCTCTCCAGCGTGAGGGCCCACAGCCCCAGCATCACGAAGCCGAGGTGGGAGACCGACGAGTACGCGATGAGCTTCTTGAAGTCCGGCTGCACCATGGCGACCAGTGCCCCGTACA
>CAYLJK010000033.1:0-714 GCA_964383975.1 uncultured Gemmatimonadales bacterium
CGTCGCGGCCTCCACCGACCCGTTCATTCAGCTGGCGCGCGTCATCGAGCCGCTCCAGCGCGCCGTGGACCGGCAGTGGACGGACCTCATGGCCCAGGAGGCGCAGCAGACGGAGCGCATCGCCCGCGCCCTCCTCGCCGTGTACGGCAACAGCGTCTCGCCGGACGCGACCTTCAGCCTCCGTATCCAGGACGGCGAGGTTCGCCGCTACGAGTACAACGGCACTCTCGCCCAGCCGTACACGACCTTCGCCGGGCTGTACGACCGGTGGGCCGGCTTCGGCGGCCGCGAGCCGTGGAACCTGACCGACCGCTGGATCCAGCGGCGCGACTCGCTCAACCTGCTCACGCCGCTCAACGCCGTCGCGACCAACGACATCATCGGCGGCAACTCGGGGAGCCCGGTCATCAACCGGGACGCCGAGATCGTCGGGCTGGTGTTCGACGGCAACATCGAGAGCCTGCCGGGCAACTTCCTCTACACCGAGCGCTACAACCGCACGGTGTACGTGGATTCGCGCGGCATCATCGAGGCCCTGCGCCGCGTGTACGATGCGCGCGCCCTGGCCGATGAACTGACCGGCGGCCGCTAGGCCCCGGCAGAAAGGACCGCACCATGCGCACGACGCGCGTTCCCGCCCTCCTGGCGCTGGCGCTGCTGGCCGGCCCCCTGGCCGCCCAGCAGCCCGCCCGCACCATCCAGGCGGGCCAGGCC
>CAYLJK010000033.1:724-11363 GCA_964383975.1 uncultured Gemmatimonadales bacterium
CTGACCGCCGCAGACCCGGTGGGCCGCGCCCGCCGGGCCCCGTACCACGTGTACACGTTGGACGGGCGCCGCGGCCAGCGGCTGGTCATCGACCTGATGTCGTCCGACTTCGATGCGTACCTCAGCCTGCGCGACCAGGACGGATACGTCGTCGGCTCCGACGACGACTCGGGCGAGGACATGAACGCGCGTCTACGCACGGTGCTCCCGCGCGACGGCCGCTACCGCCTCGTGGTCACCGCGTTCTCCGAGAACGGGCGCGGCCGCTACACGCTGGCCGTCTCCGGCTGGGAGGCGCCGACGGCCCCGGCCCCGGGCGCCGTCGCCACGCTCCGCCCCGGCGAGACGAAGGACGGGCTTCTCGAGCCCGGCGACGAGACGAGCGACGGACCGTTCGAGGACCGCTGGACCCTGGACGCCGCCGCCGGCCAGCGCCTCCGCGTGGACATGCACTCGTCCGACCTCGACAGCTACCTCATCCTCTTCGGCCCCGACGGCGCGCGCCTTGCCTTCGACGACGACGGCGGCGAGGGGAATGACGCCTCGATCGGCTTCCGCGCCCCGGCGGCCGGCCGCTACACCGTCGTGGCCACCTCGCTGGGCGAGCAGCCGCAGGTCGGCAGCTACCGCATCAGCCTCGCGGAGGAGAGCGGCGACTTCGCCGACCCCGGCGTCGCTGCGGCCATCGCGAGCGGCGAGACCCGCGAGGGCCGCCTCGAGACCGGCGACCCCACCGGCCGGCGCGGCCTCGAGGACCGCTGGACGTTCACCGGCCGCGAGGGCCAGATGGCCCGCGTGGACGTCGTCTCCTCGGCGTTCGACAGCTACGCCACGCTGCTGCGCGACGGCATCCCGGTGGACAGCAACGACGACGGCGGCGACGGGAACGACGCCCGCCTCGTCACCATCCTCCCCGCCACCGGGACGTACACGGTGGTGGTGACCTCGTACAGCCAGTCGAGCGGCGGCGGCCGCTATACCGTGTCGCTCAGCATCACCGACGCGCCGGCCGGCGCCGGCCGCGTCGAGTCCATCCGGCCGGGCCGGGCCGTCTCCGGACGGCTCGAACCCGGGGACCGGCCGCGCAGCGGCGGCGGCTACCAGGACACTTGGGAGTTCGACGCCCGGGCCAACCAGGACGTCGTCATCGAAATGCGCTCGGGGGACTTCGACACCTACCTGGAGCTGCGCGATCCGTCCGGCGCCCTGGTCGCCGAGAACGACGACGGCGGCGACGGGACCAACTCCCTCATCGTCGCCCGCACGGACCGGGCCGGCCGCTACCGCATCACGGCGCGCTCCTTCGGCGACCGGGAGGCGACCGGGCTCTACGAGCTGACGCTCGACGTCGGCGGCGAGGTCGGCCGGCCGGGACGTGTGGGCGACCTGCGCCCCGACGAGGCGGTCCTCGGCCGGCTCGAGCCGGGGGACAGCGTCGTCGGCGACGACACGTTCGCCGACGTCTACATCTTCCGCGCGCCACGGGACGGCGAGGTGACCCTCGACATGCGCTCGGGCGACTTCGACGCCTACGTGCTGGTCAAGGACGCCGAGGGCGCCACCCTGGCGACCGATGACGATGGCGGCGACGGCACCAACGCCCGTCTCACGATGCAGGTCCGGCGCGGGCGCACGTACCGGGTGTACGCCAATAGCTACGGCGCCGACCGGGCCACCGGGACGTACCGCCTCTCGCTCCGTTACGGCGGCGCGGACCGCTAGCCGCGTTGGCCCGCCGCCGCTCCCGCGCCGCCGCGCCGCCCGTTCGCTCGTACGGCGCGGCGGCCGACCGCGCGCTCGACCTGTGGGTCGCGCTCGCCCGCTGCGCCGCCTCCATGCACCGCGTCTCGGCGCGGGACATCCAGCGCTACGGCCTCACCCAGGCGCAGTTCGCGGTGCTGGAGGTGCTCTACCACAAGGGCCCGCTGCCGCTGCGCGTCATCGGCCAGAAACTCCTCGTCACCAGCGGCAACGTCACCTTCGTCGCGAACGAGCTGCAGCGCTGCGGGTGGCTGCGCCGCCGCCGTTCGAGCACCGACCGCCGCGTCATCATGGCGAGCCTGACACCCAGGGGGGAAGCGCTCCTCGCCCGCGTCTTCCCCGAGCACGCTGGCTGCATCGAGCAGGCGGCGCGGGTGCTCTCCGCGCGCGAGCAGACCTTGCTCGCGAGGCTCCTCAAGAAGTGGGGGACGGCGGTGCGGCCGCGCTGAACGGCGCGCCGCACTCTTGCCCGCCTCCCGCCGGGTTCGTATAGTTGCCCAACCTCCCCCCGGAGCACAGCTCGATGCCCGAGGCGTTCTGGAGCTCGGACGAGTTTGACGAACGCGCGCACCAGCTGTACAACGAAGGCCGATACGACGACGCCGTCGAGATTCTCCGCCACGGCCTTCAGCTCCACCCGGAAGCCGTCGAACTGCACATCGGCATGGCCTACGCCCGGCTCGCGCGCGAGGAGTACGCGTGGGCCCGCCGCGCGTTCGCCGACGCGCTGGCCCGCGAGCCCGACCACGAAGACGCCCTCGCCGGCATGGGTGAGGTGCTCCTCAAGCTCGGCCAGACCGGCGAGTGCCTCGCCTGCTTCGAGCGGGTGCTGGCGCTCGGCTTCAACGAGGACCTCGACATCGTCCTCCAGATGGGGCGGGCGCTCTTCCGCGAGGGGCTGATCGAGCCGGCCAGCCGGTTCTTCGACGTCGCCCGCTCCGCGCACCCGGAGAGCGCCGAGGCGGCGGCGTGCGTCGGCTATGCGGCGCACCGGCTCTCGAAGGAGCCCGAGGCGATGAAGTGGCTCCGGCGGGCCATCGCCCTCGACCCGGGCCACACCGAGGCGCGCGTCTACCTCGCCAACCTGCTCTACGACCGCGGCGAGTACGAGACCGCGCTCGCGGAGTTCGAGCGCACCCGCGCCGACGACCACTGGGACGAGCTCGGCATCTGGCGCGTCATCGAGCTGAAGAAGACCATCTACCGCCTGGCCGACGGCGACCCGGAGCTGCGCCCCTGGCTGATGCGGCTGGCTGAGCTGGCCGGCGACGCGGATCCGACGGAGCTGCTCCTCGCCGAGCTGGAGGCGGCGGGACCGGACGGCACCGGCTCACGCGACCCGGCGCAGCTCGAGCTGTTCGGGACGCTGCTCTCCGAGCTCCAGGAGATGCACCGTAAGGTGCGCGGCGGCGAGGTCCACCGGGTCACCACGCTCGACGGGACGACCTACAGCGGCACCTGGGATGAGATCCTCCACGCCATGCGCGACGACGACGCGGCGTTCGCGGGCCGGCCCATCGAGGAGTACCTCGCCGGCGCGGCCGAGCGCGCCGCGCGCCGCGGCGTGCGGCTCGACCTCACCGACGCCGAGAGCGTCATCCGCGGCTCGGCCCAAGCCGGATTCCTGCGCATCCTGCGCTGACGTTCGGCGCTCCCGGGGTCCGGCGCTGCGCGCGCGCGGCCGCGGCGCCGCGAACCGCGGCGCCGATTAGCTTTCCCCGATGCTCGACGCCATCCTGAGGCCGCGGTCCATCGCCGTTGTGGGCGCCTCCCGCCACGCCGACACCATCGGCTGGCAGATCCTCGACAACCTCGTCAGGTCCGGCTTCACGGGCCCCATCTACCCGGTCAACCCCGGCGCCGAGAGCATCCACTCCATCCGGGCCTACCCCTCCGTCGAGGCCATCCCCGACCCGGTGGACCTGGCCGTCATCGTCGTCCGCAAGCAGTTCGTGCTCGACGTCGCCGAGGCGTGCGGCCGCAAGGGCGTGAAGGGGCTCGTCGTCATCACGGCGGGCTTCGCGGAGATCGGCGGCGAGGGCGTGGAGCGCGAGCGGAAGCTGGTGGAGATCGTGCGGCGCCACGGGATGCGGATGGTCGGCCCGAACTGCATGGGGGTCCTGAACACCGACCCCGCGGTCTCGATGCTGGCGACCTTCTCGCCGTCCATGCCGCCCCACGGCCCGGTCGCGATCGTCAGCCAGTCCGGGGCGATGGGACAGTCCATCCTCGACCACGGCGAGGAGCTCGGCATCGGCATCCACCAGTTCGTCTCGATGGGGAACAAGCCGGACGTCTCGGGCAACGATCTCCTGGAGTACTGGGCGGACGACCCGAAGGTCCGCGCGATCCTGATGTACCTGGAGAGCTTCGGGAACCCCCGCCGCTTCGCGCAGCTCGCCCGGCGGATCACGAAGCGCAAGCCGATCTTCGTCGTGAAGGCTGGCCGCACCGCCGCCGGGGCCCGCGCGGCGACCAGCCACACGGCCGCCCTCGCCGGCACCGACCTGGCGGCGGACGTGCTGATGCAGCAGGCGGGTGTGATCCGCGCCGAGACCGTCGAGGAGCTGTTCGACTACGCGATGGCCTTCCCCCGGCTCCCGCTGCCGAAGGGGAACCGCGTCGCCATCGTCAGCAACGCCGGCGGCCCGGCCATCATCCTCGCCGACGCCTGCGAGTCGCACGGGCTCGCCGTCCCGGAGCTGGCCCCCGCGACCCAGGCCGCCATCCGGGCCACCGTGGCCGAGGAGGCGAGCGTCCGGAACCCGGTGGACCTCATCGCCTCGGCCACCGCGGACACCTACCGCACGGTCATCACCGAGGTGCTCCGGGACCCGAACATCGACGCCGTCATCGCCGCGTTCATCCCGCCGCTCGGCATCCGGGCCCGGGACGTGGCGCTCGCCATCCGCGATGCGGGCGCGACGCGGCGCGAGCTGCCGCTCATCGCCGTCCTCCTCGGGCGCAACGGCGTGCCCGCCGGCCTCAAGGAGCTGGTGGACGCGGGAATCCCGGGCTACGTGTTCCCCGAATCGGCCGTCCGCGCGCTCGCGGCGATCGTGCGCTGGCGCGACTGGACGCGGCGCGCCGACGGCACCGTGCAGCGCTTCCCGGTGGACGGGACCGCCGCGCAGCGGATCCTCGGGACGGCGCGCGCCGACGGGCGCACGAAGCTGCGGGAGGACGAGGCCCTGGGGCTCCTGGCGGCCTACGGCATCCCCACCGCGCCGTGGCGCGTCGTGCACTCGGCGGACGAGGCGGCCGCCGCCGCCACCGCCATCGGCGGCGCCGTCGTGCTCAAGGTCATCAGCGACCGCATCGTCCATAAGAGCGACGTCGGCGGCGTGGTCACCGGCCTCGCGACGACGCAGGAGGTGCGGAGCGGCTTCGCGCGGCTCGTCCAGCGGGTGCGCGAGCGCGCGGGCGTCGCGGTGGACGCCGTGCTCGTCCAGCGTATGGTCCAGGGCGGGCGCGAGACGATCATCGGCTCGACGCGGGACGCCAAGGCCGGCCCACTCCTGATGTTCGGCCTCGGCGGCATCTTCGTCGAGGTGCTCAAGGATGTCGCGTTCCGCGTCCACCCCGTGACCGACGTGGACGCGCGCGAGATGCTCCGCGAGACCCGCGGCTTCCCGCTGCTGGAAGGGGTGCGCGGCGAGACGGGGGTGGACCTGGTGGCGCTCGAGGAGATGGTGCAGCGCGTCAGCCAACTGGTCGGCGACCATGAGGAGATCGCCGAGATGGACGTGAACCCGCTGGTGGCGCTGCCCGACGGCGTGTGCGCGCTGGACGCGCGGTTCCGGCTCGCCGCCCGCGAGGGCGGGGCGGGGAGCTAGAACATGGACATCGCCAGGAACGACCGGAGGTTGTCGTTCGTCTGGCGCAGCCGCGACGAGAGCATCCGGACCACCGCCCACAGCACCTTGTAGGCGACGTCCCGGTTGAAGTCCATCAGGAGCTCGAAGTCCGAGCGCGAGATGGTGATGAGCGTGCAGTCGGTGTTGGCGATGGCGTCCGTGGACCGCTCCGACTGGTCGAAGATCGCCATCTCGCCGAACAGGGCGCCCTTCTTGAGGACCGCCAGCGCCTCCTCCCCGCTCCCCGGGATCTGGCGGCTGATGCGGACCTCGCCGTCGGCGATGATGTACAGCCGGTTGCCCGGCTCGCCCTCTTTGAAGATCGTCTTGGCGCTGATGAACTTCTGCTCGCGGCACACCTCCGCGACGCGGGCGAGTTCGCCCTCGTCGAGGTCGGCGAAGATGGCGGCCTGCTTGAGCAGCTGAAGGTCCATTGGAGGACAAGCTACGGCGCACGCAGGAGGACGGCAAGGAAACGGGTCCGGCGGACCCTTCGCGGCGGCGAACCTCGTGTCGTTGAGCCGAGTGCCGCTCGCCGCCGCGTTCGCCGCGACGGGGAGCCCCGAGGTGCGGATCCCCGTGCTCGCCCTGGCCGCCGCGAGCGACCTGCTCGACGGCTGGCTCGCCCGCCGGCTCGGCCCCTCGCGCCTCGGCGCCGTGCTCGACCCGGTGACCGACAAGATCTTCATGCTCACCGCCTTCACGACCCTCGCCGTCTCGGGCGCGCTCCGCCCGCTGGAGATCGTCGGCGTGCTGCTGCGCGACATTCTGACCCCCGTGGGGTACATCATCGGGGCGCTCCTCCACCGCCGCTTCAGCATGCCCGCCCGGCTGGGCGGGAAGGCTGTGACCGTCGGGCAGTCGCTCACCCTGTTCGCCTGGCTCCTCGCCTCGCCGTACCTGCGCCCGCTGGCTTGGGCAACGGCAGCGATGGCCCTCTATGCGCTCGCCGACTACGGCCGCCTCGCCGTCCGCGGCGGTGCGCACACGCCCCAGCCCGGAGGCTCGGCATGACCCCGTCCCGCTCCGCGCTCCTCGTCCTCGGCCTCGCGCTCGCCGCGAGCGCCGCCACCGCCCAGGAGTTCCAGCCCCCGGACCGCGGCCGCCCGGCCCCGGACCGGGCCACGGTGCGCGTCGGCATCCTCGGCTTCTCGACCCGCGGCGGCTTCCAGGTGAACGAGGACGAGCAGGGCATCCTCGGCAGCACGGTGGACATCGTGCAGCTCGGCACACCGCAAGTGCGGCTACGCCCGTCCTTCGAGGTCGGCTTCGGCCGCACCGACAACTCGCTCCACCTCGCCACCGAGATCGTCTTCCGGTTCCAACCGGACGATGCCCCGGCCATCCCGTACGTCGGCGCCGGCATCGGGTACTATGACGACGGCACGACCGACTACGTCTGGCCGAACTTCGTCATGGGCTTCGAGCTGCGGTTTCAGCGCTCGATGAACTGGCTGGTGGAATACCACGCTCTCGACCGGCTGGGTCGCCACCGCTTCCTCGTCGGGCTCGCCACGCGCGTGGGGCGCGACTGATGGCCGAGGTCAAGCAGGTCGCCCTCGCCTGGCAGGCCACCGGGCTCCTGTTCCGCGGCGAGGCGCCGGGGAAGCGGCCCATCCTCATCGACGGGCGCACGGCCGAAGCGCCCTCCCCGATGGAAACACTGCTCCTGGCGCTCGCCGGCTGCACCGCCAGCGACGTGGTCGTGGTGCTGGAGAAGAAGCGGCTGGCCCTGCGCGAGCTGACCGTGGAGGTGCGCGGCGAGCGGCGCGACGAGTACCCGCGCCGCTACGTCTCGATCGAGCTCGTTTTCCGCGTCACCGCCCCGGGCGCGACGGAGGACCAGGTGCGCCAGGCGATCGAGCTGTCGCTCGCCAAGTACTGCTCGGTCACGCATTCCCTCAACCCCGACATCCCCGTCCGCTATGAGCTGGTGCTCCAGGCCTGAGGTCTGGGGAGCGGTGCTCCTGGCTGCCGTGGCCCGAGTCGCGGCGGCGCAGGGGATGCGGGAGCGCCAGCTCGTCGCCGTCGCCGTCGCCTCGGACCCGGCGGTGGGCGCGCTCGGCGGAGGACTGGCGTGGCGGGACCGCGGCCGGAGCCGGATCGGGGTGGCGCTCGCGGCGGGAGTGGGAGAGCGCGGCGGCGCTGCCGGCCGCGGCGAGGTGGCGTGGCACTTCCTCCTCGACCCGCGGGGCGCGCGCGGTTTGGGGTGGTACGGCGGTGGAGGCGTGGCCGTGACCGCCTTCCCGGACGGCCGCGTGCGGCCGTGGGTCCTGCTTGTCGTCGGGGTGGAGGGCGCAAGCGCCGCCCCGCGCAGCACCTTCTTCGAGCTGGGGGTCGGAGGTGGCGTGCGGGTCGCGGCCGGCGTGCGGTTCCGCAAACAGAACGCCCCGGGCCGCTAGACCCGGGGCGCCGCCATCCGCATCACCGGCCGGCCGTCAGGAAACGGCGGCCTCAGCCGTCTCAGGCCGCGGGACGACGGGGCGGCAGTAGCGCTCCCCGAGCGTCCGAAGCTCCTGGAGCTCCGCCGCCGTCAGCGTCTCATACCGTTCGGCCAGATACTCCATGGTATCATCGAACCAGGGCTTCCGATGCTCATCGGCCGCCTCGAGGACGCCGCACCGCAGGATGTGGCTGAAGAGTTCGTCGCGGGCCTGCTCGAACGTCGTGGGGATGTACTGCTTACGCGGCTTCTTGTTCTTGCCCATCACACCTCCGGTCGTGCGCCAAATATAGCCACCCGACCCCCTTTTTCAACTCCGCTCGGTGCAAGCGGTTCCGCCGTGTGGCGGCGAGTTGGCGAGGTCGGCCCGCGTGGGTACAATGCATGGCACGGCCCCCCGGACCGGGCGGCCGACCCCGGGAGCCCTGTGGCGGACGAGACATACGATCCCGCGCGGATCGCGCAACTGCGCGCGATGCTCCGCCACCTCGCGGAGCGCATCACCGCGCTCGACGCCGAGGACCGGCTCCTGGACGAGGTCCCGGCGCTCCTCAAGGCGCTCGGGGACCTCCGGAACGAGCTGTTCCGCTACGAGGTGAGGACCACGTTCGACTCTCCCGAGTCCGCCGAGCACCGGCGCATCGTGGAGGAGGCCGCCGCCGGGTGGGACCCCGAGGCGGAGACGACCGACGAGGAGGAAGGATGGCGGCCGGATCCCTGAAGCCGTTCTACCTGGTGCTGGGTGCGATCGCGGTGGGCGGCGCGGCGCTCATCGGCCGGGCGATGCGCTCGTCCGCGTCCGCACCGCTCCCGCTCCAGACCGCCGGCGTCTCGACGGCCGGCCCGCGGGGGGTCGTGATCGGGTCGGAGTCGGCGCCGGTCGAGCTGATGGAATTCTCCGACTTCGAGTGCCCCTGGTGCGCCCGGTACGCGGTGCTCCAGGTGCCGGACATCAAGGCGCGGCTCGTCGAAGGCGGACGGCTGCGGGTCCGCTTCATGCACTACCCGCTCGACAACCACACGAAATCGCCGCAGGCGCACCTGGCCGCGGCCTGCGCTCATGAGCAGGGCCGCTTCTGGGAGATGCACGACCTGCTCTTCGAGAACCAGGACGACTGGCTCCGCGCCGGTTCGCCGGAGCGCTTGCTCGCCGGGTACGCCGAGCGGCTGCGGCTCGACATGACCCGCTACCGCTCGTGCGTCGCCGAGCGCCGTCCGTGGAACCAGGTCCTCGCCGACAAGGCCGTCGGCGACTCGCTGCGCGTCGGCGGGACGCCGACGTTCTACCTGAACGGGCGCCTGCTCGACGAGACGCCCACGGCGGACGTCCTGCTCCGCCTGGTGGACTCGATCGCCCCGCTTCCGGCCGCCCCGACGCGCTGATGCGGCATCGGATGGCGGCGGCGGTCCTGGCGCTACTCGGCCTGCTGCTGTCGCTCTACCTGCTGCTGCACCAGCTCGGCCTGACCGGCTCGCTGGCCTGCGGGTCCGGCGGCGGATGCGACCGGGTCCAGGCGAGCCCGTGGGCCTGGCTTCTGGGCATCCCGGTCGCGGCCCACGGCGTGGCGGGATACGCGGCCATCCTCGCGGCGGCCCTGTGGGGGCTCTCGGCGCGCCGCCTCGCCGATCGCCGGCCGACCGTCGCCCTCGTCGCCCTCTCCGCGGGGGGCGTCGCCTTCACGGCCTACCTGAAGTACGTGGAGCTCTTCAGGATCGGCGCCCTGTGCCGCTGGTGCGTCGCGAGCGCCGTCCTCATCGTCTTGATCCTCGCCGTCTCAATCTGGGGCGCCACCCGGGAACAGCGCCGCGCCCCCTGAACACCCACCGCTCATCACCTCTCACTCGATCACGCACCCCTCACGTCTCACGCTTCCTTCTCCTCGTACTCGTCTTTCAGCTTCGCCACCACCCCCGGGTCGGCCAGCGTCGTCGTATCCCCCAGCGCGCGTCCCTCCGCAATGTCGCGCAGCAGCCGGCGCATGATCTTGCCCGAGCGCGTCTTCGGCAGGTCGGCGGCGAACAGAATGTCGTCGGGCCGGGCGAGCGCGCCGATCTTCTCGACGACGTGGTCTTTCAGCTCCTGCTTCAGCTCGTCCGCGGGCCGATGCCCCGCCTTGAGCGTGACGAACGCCGCGATCGCCTGCCCCTTGAGGTCGTGGTGCTTGCCCACCACCGCCGCCTCGGCGACTGACGGGTGGTCCACCAGGGCGCTCTCGACCTCCATCGTGCCGATGCGGTGACCGGCGACGTTGAGGACGTCGTCCACGCGCCCCAGCAGCCAGAAGTAGCCGTCCTCGTCCCGCTTCGCGCCGTCGCCGGGGAAGTAGATGTTGGGCCACTTCGACCAGTACGTCTGACGGTAGCGCTCGTCGTCCCCCCAGATGGTCCGCGCCATGCCGGGCCAGGGACCGGTGATGGCCAGGAGACCGCCGCCGACGGCGACCTCCCGGCCGTGCGCGTCGAGCACGGTGGCGCTGATGCCGGGGAAGGGGCGCGTCGCCGAGCCGGGCTTCGTGCTGACCACGCCGGGCAGCGGCGTGATCATGATCCCGCCCGTCTCGGTCTGCCACCAGGTGTC
>CAYLJK010000034.1:0-7956 GCA_964383975.1 uncultured Gemmatimonadales bacterium
ATGCCAGCGGCGCAGTGGCACTACCCCTTCGAGCACGCAGCCGAGTTCGCGGCCCACTTCCCGGCCGACTTCATCGCCGAGGGGGTGGACCAGACCCGCGGGTGGTTCTACTCGCTCCTGGCCATCGCAGCCGGCGTGTTCGACCGGCCGGCGTACCGGCACATCATCGTCAACGGGCTGATCCTCGACGAGCAGGGCCAGAAGATGTCGAAGAGCCGCGGCAACGTCGCGGACCCGGTGCGGGCGGTGGCGGTTTGGGGTGCGGACGCGGTGCGGCTCTACCTCCTCCTCTCCAGCCAGGTCTGGCTCCCCAAGCGGTTCAACGAGGCGAGCATCCCCGACGTGGCGGGATCCGTGCTCCAGAAGCTGCGGCACAGCTACAACCTGTTCCGCCTCTACGCCGAGGGGTGGACGCCGTCGGACGCGGATCCGGCGGTCCCCCAGCGGCCGATGCTCGATCGGTGGCTGCTGGACCGGTTCGAGGCGACCGCGCGCGCGGTGCGCGCGGCATGGGACGGCTACGACGTCACGGCCGGCACGCGCGCCATCGTGCAGTTCGTCGTGGACGATCTTTCGAACTGGTGGGTGCGCCTCTCGCGCGAGCGGTTCTGGGCGCCCGGCGCGCAGGCGGACCGGGCGGCGCTGGCGACGCTGTACGAGGCGCTCACCGGGACGGTGCGGCTCCTCGCGCCGGCGGCGCCGTTCCTGGCCGACCGGGTCCACCGCGCGCTCACCGGCACGTCGGTGCACCTGGCGCCGTTTCCGGAGGTGGGCGCCGTGCCGGCGGACGCGGCGCTGGCGCGCGCGATGGACGTGGTCCGGCGCCTGGCGTCGCTCGCGCGGTCGGCCCGGGAGAGGGTGTCGCTCCGCGTCCGCCAGCCGCTGTCGCGGATGCTGGTGGCGATCCCGGGGGACGTGGACCCGGAGCTCTTTGGGGCGCTGGCCCCGCTACTCGCGGCGGAGGTGAATGTCAAGCGGGTCGAAACGGTGAGCCGCGGGACGGACCTTGTGTCGCTGGAGGCCCGCCCTAGCTTTCGTGCCCTCGGGAGACGGTTCGGGAAGGCGACCCCGGAGGCAGCGGCGGCGATCGCGGCGCTCGGCAGCGCCGAGGTGGCGCGCTTCGAGGCCGGGGAACCGGTGACGGTCGTGGTGCGGGGGGGTACGCACGTGCTGGGCCCGGACGACCTGGCGGTCGTGCGGCACGCGCGGGGGGACCTCGTTGTGGAGAGCGACGGCGAGGTGGTCGCCGCGCTGGATCCCGCGCTCAGCCCGGAGCTGGTGGCCGAGGGGCTGGCGCGCGAGGTGGTGAGCCGCGTGCAGCGGATGCGGAAGGACGCGGGCTATCAGGTGGCCGACCGCATCCGGCTCTGGGTGGACGGCGGAGAGGCCGTCCGACAGGCCGTGGAGCGGCACGCAGAGTACATTTCGGGGGAGACGCTGGCCATCGCCCTGGCGACGTCGGCGCCCGATGAGGCCGAGGTCATCCAGGAGGTGGATCTCGATGGTCAGCAAGCGCGGATCGCGCTCCGGCGCGCGCGGTAACGGGTCCGGCATGGCGGTCCGGGAGCAGGGGAACGTCAGCATGAGCCTCAACAAGAAACAGCTGGCGCACTTCGAGAAGCGGCTCCTTGAGGAGCGGGCGCGGGCGGTGAAGGAGCTCGGCCACTACGGCGAGAGCTTCAACGCGACGCCGCAGGCCGCGGACGGCGACCTCTCGTCCTACTCGTTCCACATGGCCGACCAGGGCACCGACGCCATGGAGCGGGAAAAGGCGTTCCTCATGGCCTCCAAGGAGGGCCGGTTCCTCTGGCACCTCAACCAGGCCTTGCGACGCCTCTATACCACGCCGGAGAAGTACGGCAAGTGCGAGACCTGCGGCGCGGACATCGGCTTCGACCGGCTCGACGCGCTCCCGCACGCGCGGCTGTGCATCTCCTGCAAGGCCAAGGAGGAAGATGGCAAGCGCCGTTGAGCGCCGCCGCTTCACCGGCGTCGTGCTCGCGGTCATCGTCCTCGACCTCGTCACCAAGTTCGCCGCCGAAGCGTGGCTCCCCCGGTGGCTCGGCGTGCCGATCCTCGGGGAGTTCTTCCAACTCAAGCTCGTCTATAACCCCGGTGCGGCGTTCGGCATCCACGTCGGCGCGCACTCCCGGTGGTTTTTCATGGCCCTGTCGGTGGTCGCGCTGTTCGTGCTGGCGGCGATGCGGCGCGAGACCCGTGAGGGCGACCGGCTCCGGCTCCACGCGCTCGCACTCGTCTTCGCCGGCGCCCTCGGCAACCTGTTGGACCGGATCCGCTCTCCCCGCGGCGTGGTGGACTTCCTCGACTTCACCTTCGGCGCCTACCACTTCCCGACCTTCAACCTCGCCGACGCGGCCATCTCGTGCGGCGCGGTGCTGCTCGCCCTCTCGCTGTGGAACGAGGGGCGCGTCGCCCAGCCGGCGCCGTCGCCGTCGCCGCCACCGCCGCCGGCCCAGGCCTGAGGCCGTGACGCTCCCCCCGGCGACCTGCTTCTGCGTCGCCGTCACGGGCGCCGAGCGGCTCGACCGCTTCCTCGCCGACCAGCTCCAGCTCTCGCGCACGGTCGCCGGACGCCTCATCGCGGAGGGCCACGTCCGCGTCAACGGCGCCGCGGCCCGCGCCTCGCTGCTCCCGCCGCGCGGCGCGGAGATCGCGGTGGCGTTTCCGGCGGCGCCGCCGCGGCAGTTGCGGCCGCACGACGTCCCCGTGAGGGTGGTGTGGGAGGACGGGGAGCTGGCGGTCATCGACAAGCCGGCCGGGCTCGTCGTGCATCCGGCGCCGGGGCACTGGGACGACACCCTCGTCAACGCGCTGGCCGCGCGCGGGCTGCGGCTTGGCGGCGGCGCCGAGGGCCGGCCGGGGATCGTGCACCGCCTCGACAAGGACACGTCGGGCCTGCTCGTCGTCGCGAAGACGGCGCGCGCCCACGAGCGGCTCGGGCACGCCCTCGCGGCGCGGCGCGTGCAGCGCTGCTACGCGGCGCTGGCGTGGGGGCACCTCGGCACGGCGGAGCGCCGCATCGAGGCTCCGCTCGCCCGGCACCCGGCCGACCGGCGGCGCATGGCGGTCCGCGAGGGCGGACGGAGCGCCGTCACGCGCGTGACGGCCGTGGCGCGCGGCACCGCGGCGGACCTGGTCCGCTGCCGCCTCGAGACCGGGCGCACCCACCAGATCCGCGTCCATCTCCAGTCGGTGGGGCACCCGGTGGTTGGCGACCCGGTGTACGGCGGCCTGGCGGTGCGCCGTGCGGACGCCTCCCGCGCGCATGCCGAGGCGCTCGCGGCGGCGACGCCGCGCCAGGCCCTGCACGCGGCGTGGCTCCGCTTCCCGCACCCGGTGAGCGGGAGCCTGCTCGACCTGCGCGCCGAATGGCCGCCGGACCTGCGCGCGGCGCTCGCCACGGCGCTGGCGCTGCCCGTGTTGCTTGCTGAGCCCAAACCCTTGCAGTATCTTGGGTTCTACGCTTCGGACGCCCCTGCGTGACCGCCGTCCAGCTGCTCCTGTTCCGGTGCTCCGACCAGATGCTGGCCGTCGAGGCCGGGGCGGTCCGTGAGATCCTCGCCGCCGGCGGGATCACGCGCATCCCCGGAGCGCCGGCGGCGGTCCGCGGCCTGGTGAACGTGCGCGGCACGCTCCTGCCCGTGGTGGACGGGGCGCGCGCCATCGGACTCGCGACGGGCGGCGAGGCGTCCACGCTGCTGCTGCTCGAGCGCGGCGGCCGTCCGGTCGCGCTCGCGGTGGACGAGGTCATGGACCTCGTCACCGTGCCGGAGACGGCCCTCGCCCCGGGTGCCGCGCTGCCCGGCATCCGAGCCGACGTCGTGCAGGCGGTCGGGGACGCGGGCGGGAAGCCGTTCGTGCAGCTCGCGGTGCAGGCGGTGCTGGATCCTCTGCTCCCGTAGGAGGCTGTGTGGCTCATCGAGTCCTCGTCTGCGACGACGCGATCTTCATGCGGACGATGATCAGCGACATCCTCAGCGGCGCCGGCTACGAGGTCGTCGGCGAGGCCGAGACGGGCCTCCAGGCGATCGAACGCTACCGTGCGCTCAAGCCCGACCTGGTCACGATGGACATCGTGATGCCGGACATGGGGGGCATCGAGGCCGTCCGCGAGATCGTCCGCGAGGATCCGAACGCCAAGATCCTGATGTGCAGCGCCATGGGGCAGCAGGCCCTGGTGGTGGAGGCGATCCAGGCGGGTGCCAAGGACTTCGTGGTCAAGCCGTTCCAGCCCTCGCGCGTGCTGGAGGCGGTGCAGCGGGTGCTCGGGTAGCTGGGGATGGACGTCCGCCAGTATGCGGACCTCTTCCTCTCCGAGAGCCGCGACCACCTGACGCAGTACAACCATCTGCTCCTCGAGTGGGAGAAGGATCCCGCCGCACGTGAGCCCGTGGGCGGGATCTTTCGCGCCGTGCACACGATCAAGGGCATGGCGGCGACGATGGGGTACACGGGGGTCGCGGAGCTGGCGCACCGCACCGAGAATCTCCTCGACGTGCTGCGCAAGGGCGGCCGGGAGGCGGCGCCGCCGCTGCTGGACCTGCTCTTCCGCGCTGGCGACGCGCTCGAGCGGGCGATCGCGGCGGCGGTGGAGGGCCGGGAGGAGGCGGCGCCGGCCGCGCTCGTGGAGGAACTGGACCGCGCGGCGGCCGGCGGCTCGCCCGCGGCGCCGGCCGCCGCGCCGGCGCCGGCGCCGGCGCCCGCCGCGCCGGAGGGGGCCGGTCAGCTGGTGCGGGTCGCCCTGCGCGCCGACGCGGTGCTCAAGGGGGCGCGCGCACTGCTGGTGCTCCGCAAGGCGGAAGCACTGGGCGCCGTGTCCGCGCTGGCCCCGGCCGTCGCGGCGATCGAGGCCGACGGCTTCGACGGCCGGTTCGCCTTCCGGCTCCGGAGCGACGCGGACGTGGCACGGATCGAACGGGAGCTGCGCACCGCCGGCGACGTGGACCGGGTGGAGTTCGAGGCGGAGTCGGCCGCGGAGGCACCGGTCCTGGAGGGGGCGCGCGGGCGGCACGTGCGCGTGGACCTGCGGCGCCTCGACGCGTTGATGGACCAGATCGGCGAACTGGCCATTGCGCGCGGCCAGCTCTCGGCCCTGGTCGCGCAGCGGGACGACCACGAGCTCTCGGACGGCGCGCTGCGCATCGGGAAGCTCGCTGCGGCGCTCCAGGAGGAGATCCTCGCGGCCCGGCTGACGCCGGTGTGGCAGGTGTTCGACCGGTTCCCGCGCATGGTCCGCGACCTGGCGCGGCGTGTCGGCAAGCAGGTGGACTTCCGGGTGGAAGGGAAGGACATCGAGCTGGACCGCGCGATCCTCGACGAGATCGCGGATCCGCTGGTGCACCTGCTCCGCAACGCGGTGGACCACGGGATCGAGCCGCCGGAGGAGCGTCTGGCGAAGGGGAAACCGGCTGCGGGCCGGCTCACGCTGGCGGCGGTGAAGGAGCGCTCGGCGGTCGTGATCCGCGTGACCGACGACGGCCGCGGAATCAGCCGCGCCGTGGTGCTCGCCAGGGCGAAGGAGCTGGGTCTCGTGGCGGCCGACGTCGAGGCGCTCCCCGACGACGAGTTGTTCCACCTGCTCGGCCGGTCGGGCTTCTCCACGGCGAAGCAGGTCACCGACGTGTCCGGGCGCGGGGTGGGCATCGACGTGGTGGCGCATGCGATCCGGGCGCTCGGCGGCGCCCTGGAGATCCGCTCGGAGGAGGGGAAGGGCGCGGCCTTCTCGCTGCGACTGCCGGTCACGATGGCGATCCTGCGGGCGTTGCTCGCGAGGGTCGGCGACGAGACCTACGCGCTGCCGCTGACCCACGTGGCCGAGACGGTGGACCCGCGCCCCGACGAACTCCGTCGCGTGCAGGGGCGCGAGGCGATGCTGCTGCGCGGCCGGCTGCTCCCGCTGGTGCGGCTCGGTGAGCTGGTCGGCGCGCCGTCCGCGCCGCCGGCCGCGCGACTGCCGGTGGTTGTGCTCGAGATGGGCGAGCGCCGCGCCGGCGTCGCGGTGGACGCGCTCCTCGGCCAGCAGGAGATCGTGGTGAAGGGTTTCGACGCCCCCCGGGGGATGCTCCCGGTGTTCAGCGGCGCGACCATCCTCGGCGACGGGCGACCGGCGCTGATCCTCGATGCGGGCGGGCTGGTCTGATGCGGCCGCCCGCCGGCACCAACCCGTAACGGGGCAGGGCGATGGATGACATCCGGGACCTCAAGGCACTCCAGCTCGACGCGCTGAAGGAGGTCGAGAACATCGGCGCGGGGCACGCGGCGACGGCGCTCTCGCAGATGACGAACCGCCGCATCATGATCAGCGTGCCGCGCATCCAGGTCACGCGCCTGGAGGATGTGGCCGAGGTGCTCGGCGATCCGGGCCAGGTGGTCGCGGCCATCCTCCTCCACATGCTGGGTGACCTCACCGGGCGCACCCTGCTGGTGTTCCCGGAGTTCTCAGCCCGGCGGCTCTGCGACCTGCTCCTCAACCGCCCGGCGGGGCGGACGACGGCGTTCGGCGAGCTGGAGCAGTCGAGCCTGAAGGAGGCGGGGAACATCCTCTGCGGCGCCTACATGAACGCGCTCGCGACGTTCATGGGGATGATGCTGCTGCCGTCCGTCCCCAGCCTGGTCATCGACTCGTCGGCCGCGGTGCTCACGTCCGCGTACCTGAACTTCGGCAGCGACCGGGACTACGTCTTCTGCGTGGAGACGCAGTTCTCGTTCGAGCTGGAGGGGGAGGACCTGAAGGGCCACTTCCTTCTGGTGCCGGACTTCGCGTCGCTGCGCGCCATCCTCCAGGCGGTCCGGCTCACCTGAGCGGCGCGTCCCCATGACCGCGGCCGGGGTGTCGGAGCGGGACCTCGCGGTCCTCCGGTCCTTCGCCCGGCGGATCGACCCGTCGGACGCCGGCGCCCACAACAACCTCGGGGTGCTGTACTTCCGGCGCGGGCTTCACGCCGAGGCGGCGCAGAGCTTCCTGCGCGCGCTGGAACTGGACTCCAAGATGGCCGTCGCGCAGCGCAACCTCGAGATCGCGTGGCGGCACACGGGGTGGTATGACCGCCGCATCGGCGAGCTGCGGGAACGGCTGCGCCGGCACCCGGGCGACCGCAACGCCCGCTGGGACCTCGCGCGCGCCTACGCGTCGGTGGGGCAGGCGGACGAGGCCGTCGCCGAGTTCGAGACCCTCGCGGCCGAGCACCCGGAGGACGCGGCGGTGCTGCTGCAACTGGGGCTGGCCGAGCAGCAGCGCGGGCGGCTCGAGGCCGCGCTCGAGTGGTTCCAGCGTGCGCAGGAGACGGATCCCGAGTCGTCGGTGATCGCCTATCACCGCGGCGAGGTGCTCTACCACCGTGGGATGAACCACGACGCGTTGGCCGCGCTGGAGCACGCGGTGCGCCTCAACCCGGACCACGCCGAGGCGCTGCACCTGCTCGCCTTCGTGCTCGGGGACCTGGGGCGGCACGACGAGGCGCGGGTGATGTCGAAGCGCGCGGCGCAGCTGAATCCGTCGCTGGCGCGCGCGCAGAGCAACCTCTCGCTGGAGCCGCGGGCCGCGCGCGCCGCGGCTGCGCCCGCGCCGGCGGCCGCGGCGGCGGCGGCGGCCGCCCACTGCCACCTCGGGCTCGCCTTCCGGGAGAAGGGCTACTACACCGAGGCGCTGCGCGAGTACCGGCTCGCGCTGGAGCGCGGCGAGGACCGGTACCGGGCACGGCTCGGGATGGCCGAGGTCCAGTTGCTGCGCCGCGATCTGGGCGCCGCGCTGGAGCTGTACGAGCAGCTCGTGGGCGAGCGGCCCGGCGAGGCGCGGCTGTGGAACGAGCGCGGCGTGGTGCTGCACCAGCTGGGCCGCGGCGCCGAGGCGGTCGCCGCGGAGCGCCAGGCGCTCGCCGCGCACCCCGGCATCGCGCTGGCACAGGGGCTCGTCCCGCGCCGCGCCCGGGAGCCCGC
>CAYLJK010000034.1:7966-11306 GCA_964383975.1 uncultured Gemmatimonadales bacterium
GGGAACCTCGGCGTGGCGCTCGCGGCGCAGGGGCGGCTCGACGACGCCGTCGAGGCGTTCCGGGGCGCGCTGCGCCAGCGCGGGAACCTGCTCCAGGCGCGGCTCAACCTGGCGCTGCTCCTCGCGCGGCTGCGCAAGTTCCAGCTCGCGCTCGAGGCGTACCGGCAGGCGCTGGAGGTGGCGCCCGACTCCTGCACCGCGTGGAACGGCGTCGGCCAGGTGCTGGTCGAACTACGCCGGCACCAGGACGCGAAGAATGCCTTCGCGCGCGCGGTCGAGGCCGACCCCGACAACGCGGCGGCGCACTACAACCTGAGCTTCACGCTGTCGAATCTCGGCGACTTCGAGGGATCGCTGCGCGAGGTGCGGCGCGCCCTGGAGCTGGACCCGTACTACACGGCGCAGCAGTTCGTCCTCGCGGTGGAGCTGGACGCGGAGGACCCGGCGCTCTCGGTCATCGCGGACCTCGCCGGCGAGCAGACGTTCCAGGACGCGGGAGAGGCGTTCGTCTTCGACGAGCGCCTGCTGGACGGGATCTTCGCGGAGCTGCGGCCCGCGGCGGGGGGCCGGCCGCGCGCGGACGAGGACCCGTTCGCGCTGGCGCGCGACTGCGCGTCGAAGGGGCTCTTCGAGCGCGCCGTCGCGGAGGTCGCGCGCGCGCTGCAGCGCGGCGCGGACCGCGCGGAAGGGGCGGTGCTGCTGGGCGAGGTGTTCCTGCGGCGCGGGCTCTTCGGCGAGGCGCTGGAACGGTTCCGGGAGGCGCGGACCGCGGACGTCGCGCACCGGGCGGCTCGGCTCGGCGAGGTGCGCGCCCTGCTGGGCCTCGCGCGGGGCGCGGAGGCTCGCCCGCTCGCCGACGCCCTCGCCGCCGACCGGCCGGATGACGCGGACGCGGCGCTCCTGGCGGCCGAGGCGCGCGCGGCGGCGGGGGACCCGGCGGCGGCCGTGGAGCTGCTGCGGCGGCTCGAGACGCGGCTCCCGGCGCGCGCCGACGTGCGCAAGCTCACCGGCGACGTGGCGCTGTCGGTCGGCGACCGCGAGCTGGCGCGCGCCGCCTATCGCGCGGCGCTGGAGCTGGACCCCGGCTTCGTGGAGGTGTGGCTCGCGGCCGGCCGTCTCGCCGAGGAGCGCGGCGACGCGGACGAGGCGGAGGCCGCCTACCGCGCCGCGTTGGACCGGCTCCCGAGCTACGCCGAGGCGGGGCACGCGCTGGCCGGGCTCCTCGCCGGCCGGGGGCGCGGCCGCGAGGCGCTCGACGTGCTGGTGCTGCTGCTGGAGCGGGATGCGTACGACCTTGACGCCCTGGCCCTGCTCGCGCGCGAGCTGCTCGACCTCGGCCGCCCGGCGGACGCCCACACCGCGGCGGCCCGGGTGCTGCGGTTCCGCCCGGACCATCCGGGAGCGCACTTTTACAGCGGGCTGGCGCTGGCCCGCGAGCGGCACTACCGGGAGGCGGTGCAGCACTGGGAGCGCTGCATCGCGCTCGACCCGTCGGGACCGTACGCGGCGAAGGCGCGGGGGCACGCGCGCACCGCGCTGGACTTGGTCCACATCTTCGCCGGCGAGGCCGCGTAGATGGCGATCGAGGGACCGCTCCGCGAGCTGGGGCTCCACGACGTCTTCCAGCTCCTCGACCTGAGCCGGAAGACCGGCGTGATGCGGGTGACGAGCCACCTGCGCAGCAACGAGGGGTTCGTCGCGTTCGACGGCGGCGCCATCGTGTACGCGGAGATCCGCTCGAATCCGCTGCGGCTGGGGACGTTCCTGGTGCAGGCGGGCCGCATCACGGAGCAGGACCTCGAGCGGGCGCGCGCCCTCCAGGAGCGGGAGCAGGGCGCCCGGCGGCTGGGGCAGGTGTTCGTGGCGATGGGCCTGATCGGCCAGCGCGAGCTCCAGCGCCAGGTGGAGCGGCACGTGGCCGAGTCGGTCTTCGAGCTGCTCTCCTGGCAGGAGGGGTTCTTCTCCTTCACCGAGGGACCGCTCGCGGGGGTGCCCGCCGACGCGATGGTGCGCATCCGCACGGAGTCGGTCTTGATGGAGGGGGCGCGCCGCATCGACGAGTGGTCGCGGATCGAGCACCACATCCCCCACGTCGGCGTGGTCCCGACGCTGGCGCCGGTCACGGACGGAGAGGCGTCGCAGCTCGACCTGCTCCCGGCGGAGTGGGAGGTGCTGGCCGAGGTGGACGGGTCGCGGTCGGTGCAGGCGATCGCGCGCGACTTGGCGCGCTCCGAGTTCGAGGTGGCCCGCACGCTGTTCGGCCTGGTGGCCACCGGGGTGGTGGTGCTGGCGGAGGGGAGCGGGGAGCGCGCGGCGCGCCCTTCGGCCGGCGGCGACGCCGGGGCGCTCGTCGCGGCGGCGGAGGTCCGGCTCGCCGCCGGGGACGCCGCCGCGGCGCGGGAAGCGGCGCAGGCGGCCCTGGCCCTGGCGCCCGGGGAGGCGCGCGCGCACGTCGTGGCGGCGCGGGCGCAGCTCCAGGAGGGGCGCGTGACGGAGGCGGCCGATTCGGCGCGGCGCGCGGCCCGCCTCGATCCCCAGCTCGCCGAGGCGCGCCGCTGGCTCGGTGTCGCGCTGGCGGCCGGCGGCCGCTTCGCGGAGGCGGTGGAGCAGTTCGTGCAGTGGGAACGCCTGGCCACGCCGGCGACGCCGGCGGCGGAGCGCGAGGCGGTCGCCGGCGCGAAGGCGGCGGCCGAGACCCTGGCCCGGATGACGGGAGGCGTGCATGGCTGATGACATCCGCAGCCTGTCGGCGGCGCTGGCCCGCGACCCGTCGAGCCTCGCGTACGTCGAACTCGCGGAGCGGCTGCGGCGCCGCGGCCTCCTCCAGGAGGCGATGCAGGTGGCGCTGCACGGTCTTGGCCGCCACCCGGACCACGCCGACGGCTACGACGTGCTCGCGCGCATCCACGCGGACCGCGGCGAGCTGGCAGAGGCCCGCTCCGCGTGGGAGCGGGCGCTGGCCGTCGCGCCGTCGCACGGCGGTGCCCTGAAGGGGATCGGCTTCCTCTGCTACCGCCAGGGCGATCACCGCCGCGCGGCTGAGGCGCTGGAACGGGCCCTCGCGGTGGACCCGTCCGACGAGGCGGCGCGGCGGGCGCTCGCCGCGGTGCGGGGCGGCACCCCGGCGACCCTGCCGCCGAGCCCCGCGCCGGCGCCGGTAGCGGCTGCGGAGTCCGCAAGCGCCCCGGCGCCGCCGCCGTCACCGCCAGCGGCGCCGGCCGCGGGGGCCGCCCCGCGGGAGCGTCCGCCCGTCTTCGGGGGGCTGGAGGGGGCGACGACGGACATCCTGCTCCTCGACGCGCGCGGACTCGTGGTCGCGGGCGGCCTCCGCGCGGCGGAC
>CAYLJK010000035.1:0-11275 GCA_964383975.1 uncultured Gemmatimonadales bacterium
GAGAGCTCGTCCTCGTGCTCCGCGTCAGACAGCAGCCGCGTCGCAAACCGCCGGCTCGCCAGCGCCGCAAAACCGATCACCATCAGCGTCAGCGCCAGTCCCAGGCTGAACACGCCGACGGCGTACAGGGCCCACGCGACGACGTTCGCCCCGATCCCCGCCAAGTTCGAGGCCGGCACCCCGAACATCGCCGGAGTCGTCGGGCTCGGCGCCGCCTTCGCCTACCTCGCCGCGCTCCCGTGGGACGCCGTGGCCGCGCACGAAGCCGACCTGCTAGCCTATGCGACGGAGCAGATTTGTGATGTGCCGGGGGTGCGCCTCGTCGGCACCGCGGCGCACAAGGCGTGCGTCGTGTCCTTCGTCATGGATGGCGTCCACGCCCACGACGTCGGGACGATCGTGGATCAGGAGGGGGTGGCGGTGCGCACCGGCCATCACTGCACGCAGCCCGTCATGGACTTCTTCGGCGTGCCGGCGACGACGCGGGCGTCGTTCGCCTTCTACAACACGCGCGCCGACGTGGACGCGCTGGTGGCGGCACTGCGCCGCGTGCGCGAGGTGTTCGCCTGATGGCCGACCTCGCCGAGCTGTACCAGCAGATCATCGTCGAGCACAACCGCAGCCCCCGCAACTTCAAGGCGCTCCCGGACGCGACGTGCACCGCCGAGGGTGACAACCCGCTCTGCGGCGATCGGATCACGCTCTACGTGCGGCTCGACGGCGAGCGGATCGCGGACATCGGCTTCCAGGGCAAGGGGTGCGCCATCTCGCAGGCCTCGGCATCGCTGATGACCGGGGCCGTGAAGGGGAAGACCACCGCGGAGGCCGAGCGGCTCTTCCACGCCTTCCACGACATGGTCACCGGCTGCGCCGAGCCGGACGGCGCCGGGCTCGGCAAACTCGCGGCGTTCGCGGGCGTCAGGCAGTTCCCCTCGCGCGTGAAGTGCGCCAATCTCGCCTGGCACACGCTGCACGCGGCGCTCGGATCCTCAGCGGAGCCCGTTTCGACCGAGTAGTTTACGGGGCATGACGCCCCGCCCCGCTCGCATCGTCATCGTCATCGCGCCGGAGCGGGTCCGCGACGAGGAGCTCGCGGTGCCGCGGCACGCGCTCGAGCGCGCCGGCCACACGGTCACGGTCGTTTCCACGCGCCCCGGGACCGCGACCGGGATGCTCGGTGCGCGGGTCGACGTGGCACGATCCATCGCGCAGGTGCACGCCGAGGACTGCGATGCACTGCTCATCGCCGGCGGCGCCGGCGCTCCCGCGCACCTCTGGGACCACGAGCCGCTGCGGGTGCTGGTCGCGGCGGTGCACGGCGCGGGGCGCCCCGTCGCGGCGATCTGTCTCGCTCCGGCGGTGCTCGCCCGCTCCGGCGTCCTCGCTGGCAAGCGCGCCACGACCTTCCCGGCGGACCGCGCGATCCTCGAGCTGAAACGCGGCGGCGCCACGTACGTACGGGAGGCCGTGGTGCAGGACGGGACGATCGTCACCGCGGACGGACCGGAGGCCGCCGAGCGCTTCGCCACGGCCGTCGCCACCCTCATTCCAGCGACATGACCCACATCGTCGAGTGCGACAGCATCGCGAAGCGCTTCGCCGACCACGTCGCCGTGTCCGGGCTGTCGCTCCGCGTGCCGAAGGGCGCGGTGTACGGACTGCTCGGCCCCAACGGTGCCGGGAAGACGACGACCATCCGGATGGTCATGAACATCACGATCCCCGACGAGGGATCGATTCGGCTCTTCGGCGACAGCGCCGGCGGACGCCACCACAGTTCACGGATCGGGTATCTCCCCGAGGAACGCGGCCTGTACAAGAAGATGAAAGTCCGCGACGTGCTCATCTTCCTCGCGGAGACGAAGGGCGTCGCGCGACCCGAGGCCGCCAGCAAGACCGACGCGTGGCTGGAGCGGCTCGGCCTCACCGAGTGGCGGCTGCGCAAAGTCGAGGAGCTGTCGAAGGGGATGGCCCAGAAGGTCCAGTTCATCGGGACCATGTTGCACGACCCCGAGCTGCTGATCCTGGACGAACCGTTCGCGGGCCTCGATCCCATCAACCAGCAGGTGCTGAAGGACATCATCGTCCAGCTCTCACGCAACGGCACGACGATCATCTTCTCCACCCACCAGATGGAGGTCGCCGAGAAGATCTGTGACCACGTCTGCATCATCGCGCGCGGGAAGAAGGTCCTGGACGGTGGGCTCGCCGAGGTGAAGCGAGTGCACGGCGGGACGCATGTGGCGGTGGCGTTCGAGGATGCGGCCGACGGCGCGGCGGCGATGCGTGCGGTGGGCGACCTGGTCGCCGCGGCCGACGACTCGGGGGTGTTCGCGGAGCTGAAGCTGAAGCCGGAGGCCGAACCGCGGCAGCTGCTCGAGCGGCTGCTGCGACAGGGCGTGGCGCTGCGGCGCTTCGAGCGGATCGAGCCCTCGCTGCATCGCATCTTCCTGGACTTGGCTGGACCGGACGCGGTCGCCGAGGAGAAGGGGCCGGCACGTGCATAAGATCTGGGCGGTGCTCCGGCGGGAGTTCGTGGAGCGCGTGCGGACCAAGTGGTTCCTCATCTCCACGATCCTCGGTCCCGTGTTCATGATCGGCATCACGATTCTCCCCGGTCTCCTGACGGCGAAGACGGGTCGGGTCAACGACATCGTGCTGGTGGACGAGGGGAGCGGGACCGTGGCCCAGCGGCTGCGGGCCCAGCTGGTGCGGTCGGGGCGCTTCACCGTCCGGTTGCTCGCCGGCGACGCCGACCGCAGCCAGGAGACGGCGGACTCCCTCACGGCGGAGATCCAGGCCCAACGCCTGGACGGCTTCGCCGTCGTCTCGGCAGCCACGACCGAGTCGGGGATTGTCGAGTACCGGGGGCGGAACGTCTCGTCGCTGCGCGACATGAGCACCCTAGAGAGCGCCGTCGAACAGGTGATCCTCGTCGAACGGCTGAACCGCCAGGGAATCGACCCCGGATTGGTTCAGGAAGCACAGAGCGGCATCGATCTCCGGACCCTGCGGGTCTCGCGGCGCGGGGCGACCGGGGAGTCCGGGGAGGCGACGTTCTTCCTCGGCTACTTCCTGGGGCTGATCATGTACATGGTGATCACCCTCTACGGAGTCTCCGTGATGCGGAGTGTGCTGGAGGAGAAGCAGAGCCGTATCATCGAGGTCTTGGTCTCGAGCTTGCGGCCCTTCCAACTGATGTCCGGCAAGGTGGTCGGGGTGGGGGCGGTCGGACTCTTCCAGCTGAGCATCTGGGCGGCAGCCTTTTGCGGTCTCATCAGGTACCGGACGCAGATCCTGGGCTTCTTCAAGGTGGCCCCGGAAGCCGTGAGTTCGGTCCAGCTCCCGGCCGTCGGCGGCGTGCTCCTCGTGACCGCGGGCGCGTTCTTCCTCCTGGGGTACCTGCTCTACTCCGCGCTCTTCGCCGTGGTGGGAGCGATCTGCAACACGGACTCCGAGGCCCAGCAGGCCCAGCAACCGGTGATGATGCTGCTGATCGCGGCGCTGATGCTGCTCTTCCCCACCCTGAACGACCCGACGGGACAGTTGGCCGCGGTCTCCTCCCTCGTGCCGCTGACGGCGCCGATCATCATGCCGATCCGGGTGGCGGCCTCGGACGTCGCGACCGGAGACATCCTGCTCTCGGTGGCCCTCACGGCGGCGACGGTCCTGGCGGTGGTCTGGGTCTCCGCGCGCGTGTACCGCATCGGCATCCTGATGTACGGTAAGCGGCCGAGCGTGAAGGAGCTGTGGCGGTGGGCGCGCCAATCGTGAGGATCGCGGACACGCGTACCGGATGACGCGGAAGGGGCCGCCACGGGGCCCCGCTGTTGCACGTGCAACACTTTCCTCCGGCCCCCCCCGGCCCCCCCGTCCCTGTTGCACGTGCAACACTCCTTCCCCGCTCCGCGTATCGGCTAGCCCCTTGCCGTTGCAGGAGATAGATTTGCTGCCCCAATGGCCAGGGTCATCGCGGTCGCGAACCAGAAAGGCGGCGTCGGCAAGACGACGACGGCCGTCAACCTCGCCTCGGCGCTCGCCGCGGCGGAGAAGCGCACGCTGCTGGTGGACGCCGATCCCCAGGCGAACGCCACCAGCGGCGTCGGCTTGGAGCGCGACCGGCTTCAGCTGACGCTCTACGAGGTGCTGCTCGATGGCCGCCCGCTGCGTGACGTGATCCGCCGGGGCGTGCACTTCCCGATGCTGGATGTGGCGCCGGCCTCCCGCGACCTCGTGGGAGCGGAGGTCGAGTTGGTCTCCCGGGCCAACCGCGAGTCGCTGATGCGGCGGGCCGTGGAGGGTATCCGCTCCGCCTACGACTTCGTGCTGATCGACTGCCCGCCGTCCCTCGGCATACTGACGCTCAACATGCTCACCGCGGCCGACGCGGTGCTCATCCCCATCCAGTGCGAGTACTACGCCCTCGAGGGGCTCTCGCAGCTACTCAACACGATCCGCCTCGTCCAGCGGAACTTCAATCCGAAGCTCGCGATCGACGGCGTGCTGCTCACGATGTACGACGCCCGGCTGAACCTCTCGAAGCAGGTCGCCGACGACGCGAAGGAGTACTTCGGTGCCCGGATGTTCCGTACCGCCATCCCGCGGAATGTGCGCCTGGCGGAGGCGCCGAGCTTCGGCGAGCCCATCCTGCTCTACGACATCGGCTCGATCGGCGCGCAGACCTATCTGAGTGCGGCCGAGGAACTGATCCGGCGCACCGCGAACAAGACTGCGGCGGACCACGCGGAGGCCCAGCACATCCCGATGCTCGAGGCGCAGCCGTGAGCGGCGCGGCGGGGAAGCGGCGCCTGGGCCGCGGCCTCGAGGCGCTCCTCGGTGTCGGCACGGTGGAGGACGCCGAGCGCGCCGGCGCGCTGCGGGAGCTTCCGGTCGGGGACATCCGCCCGAACCGCTATCAGCCGCGGCGGGCGTTCGACGCGGCGGAGCTGAAGGAGTTGAAGGCCTCAATGGCGGCGAACGGCCTTCTCCAGCCGGTCGTCGTGCGCGCGGCCGGGAACGGTTACGAATTGGTCGCCGGGGAGCGGCGTTGGCGCGCGGCGAAGGACCTCGGCTGGAAGACGCTCCCCGGCGTCGTGAAGGATGTGGACGAGCGGACGATGCTGACGCTTGCCCTGGTGGAGAACCTCCAGCGCTCGTCGCTCTCGCCCATTGACGAGGCTGAGGGGTATGACCGGCTGGCGCGCGAGTTCCGGCTCTCGCACGGCGAGATCGCCGAGGCCGTGGGGCGCGACCGGTCGACGGTGGCGAACGCGGTGCGGCTGCTCCAATTGCCGAAGCCGGTGCAACAGTTGCTGGACGCCGGAGCGCTGACCGCGGGCCACGCGCGTGCCCTGCTCTCCCTGGACGAGGACCGGGAGATCCAGCGCGTGGCGCGCGCGGCCGTTGCGCACGGCTGGTCGGTGCGGGAGACGGAGCGCCACGCGCGGGGTCCCGCCGGCGGGCCTGCCGCGAAGGGGGCGAGGCCCCGGCCGCGACGCGCGCTGCCGCCGGAGGCACGGCGCATCGAGGAGGCCCTCCGCAAGCGGCTTGGCACGGACGTGGCGGTGGTCCTTGGGGGCAAGGAGAAAGGGCACCTGGCGATCCGCTTCTACTCGCACGAGGACCTTGCGCGCCTCCTGGAACTGCTGCTGGGACGGCGCTGGGACGGCTGATGCGGGGCATCACGATTCTGCTGCACCGCGACAACGCGCTCCGGTCGCGGCAGGTGCGCCTTCCCGGGTGGGCACAGCGGCTGGGCCTGGGGGCCGCGGCGGTGCTGCTGCTCGCGCTCGCTGCGGTGGGAGTGTTCTACGGGCCGCTGGTGCGGACGGCCGCGCGAGTGCCGCTGCTGGAGCGTGAGCTTGCGCGGCTGCGCGCCGAGAACGCACGGATCACCGAGCTGGCGCGGCGGCTCGACGAGGCGGAGGCACGCTACGCGCACCTGCGCGGGATGCTGGGCGGTGACGTCACGCTCCCGGCGGCCGTGCGTGTGGCAGCCGAGAGCGGCGGTGGCCTCTACGTCGCGCCGCCGCTGGAGGCGCGGATGCCGTCGGCGGACTCGGGAGACGGCGAGGGGCCGACGGTGCCCGGCCGGTGGCCGCTCTCGGTGCCGTCGTATCGGACGCGGGGCCTCGCGCAGGGCGATCCGCGGGTGGAGTCGCACGCGGGTCTTGACCTCGCGGTCCCCGTGGGCTCCGATGTGCGGGCGTCCGGGGGCGGCGTGGTGCGCCTCGTCGGGAGCGACTCCGCGTACGGGCGGTATGTGCTGGTGGCGCACCCGGACGGATACGAGACAATGTACGGGCATCTGTCGCGCATCCTGGTGGCGCGCGGCGAGCGCGTCCGGGCCGGGCAGGTGATCGCGTTGAGCGGGAACACGGGCCGGTCCACGGCACCGCACCTCCACTTCGAGGTCCGGCTCAACGGGCGCTCTGTGAATCCGCTGACGCTGGTCCGGGAGGGCAGGTGACGTGGGCATCTTCGGTGTGAAGACCGGACGACCCCAGCCGCCGGCGCCGCCGGCCGGCCTCTCTATCATCGCCGTGGGCGTCACCGTGCATGGGGACATCGACAGCAACGGCACGGTGAAGGTCGAAGGCACAGTAGACGGCAGCGTCGCCACTCGGCAGCAGGTGCTGATCGCGCGTGGGGGTGCCGTGAGCGGCGACGTGGACGCTCGCGAAGCGGTGATCGGCGGGACCGTACGTGGCACCGTCCGGGCCTCCGAGCGGGTGGAGGTGCAGGCGGGCGGGGCGGTCCACGGCGACATCACCACGCGGCGGATCGCGGTGGCGGAAGGAGGGATCCTGAACGGCCAGGTCCGAATGGGCGAACCGCCGGTGACCCAGGCTGGGACATCACCAGCCGCCGCGACACCGGCGCCGACGCCCGGCCGCCCATCGGTTCCCGTGGCCCGCGTCGCCGTGCCCCCGCATCCGCCGGCGAGCCACTAGGAGTGGTCCGGGAACCCCAATTGCCACAGAAGATATCATTACTGTCCATATTGTGTCTGGTCACTATCGCGTTGGTGGCCTGCTTTGGTAGTGGCCGGGATGCTCAGACATTCAGGGTCGCCCTCCTCACGCCGGGGCCGATCTCGGACGCGGGTTGGAACGCCGGTGCGTACGAGGGGCTCATGCGCATCCAGGACTCCCTGGGTGCCGAGGTAAGCCACGTGGAGACTCGCACGCCGGCGGAGTTCGAGGAGGCGTTTCGGGACTACGCGAGGCGGGGATTCCGGCTGGTTTTCGGGCACGGCTTTGAGTTCCAGGACGCTGCGGCACGGGTGGGGGCGGAGTTCCCGCAGACAGTCTTCATCACCACGTCGGGCTCGACGGTGCGGCCGAACGTCTCTCCGATGGTGTTCCGGCTCGAGGAAGGGACCTACCTCGCCGGGATGCTGGCCGGCGGGGTGACGCGGTCGGGACGGGTCGGGTTCGTCGGCGGCATCAAGTTGCCGCCGGTCGAGGGGACGTTCCTCGGTTTCGCGGGCGGCGCCAGGGCCGTTCGGGCGGACGTGGACGTCGCGCAGGCCTACATCGGCAACTTCGAGGACGTGGCCGCCGCGAAGGAGCATGCGCTGGCGCAGATCCGCCGCGGGGCGGACGTCATCATCCACAACGCGGACGCCGCGTCGTACGGCGTCTTCCGGGCTGCGCGGGAGAACCCGGGCGTGCTTGCGCTCGGCGCGAACAAGGACCAGAACGGCGTGGCACCTGATGTCATCCTCGCCTCGGCGACGCTCGACGTACCCCACGCTCTCCTGCTCGTCGCCCGCCAGGTACGCGACGGCACCTTCCGGCCCGGCGTGATGTTCTTCGGCATCCGCGACGGCGTCGTGGACCTCGTCCTCAACGAGGCACTGGGTGACCGGGTGCCGCCGGCGCTGCGGCGGCGGATCGCCGCGGCGCGCGACTCGGTCATCGCCGGCACGCTGCGCGTCCCCGCCGTGGAGTTCGTGGCGGACACCGTCCCCGTCACGCGGCCCTGAGCGATGCAGCTCGCCGACCTGGTCGCGCACCTCGACGACTACCTCCGCATCGGGGAGATCGACGACGAGCCCGGTGCTCTGAACGGCCTGCAGGTCGAGAACTCCGGCACCGTGCGACAGCTGGCCGTGGCCGTGGATGCGTGCCAGGCGGTCATCGACCAGGCAGCCCAGCGGGGTGCCGACATGCTCCTCGTGCACCACGGGCTCTTCTGGGATGGCGCGGAGCCGCTGCGTGGCCGCGCGTATCGCCGTGTCGCCGCGTTGCTGCGCCACGACATCGCGGTGTACAGCGCCCACTTGCCGCTCGACCGCCACCCCGTGGTCGGGAACAACGCCGTGCTCGCGCGCGAACTCGGGATGGACGTGCGCGGCTGGTGGGGGGAGTACCGCGGCGCACCGATCGGCGTCTGGGGGGAGCTGGATCTGACGCGCGAGGCGCTCCGGGATCGGCTCGGCGCGGTCCTCGGCGTGCGGCCGATGCTCATCCCCGCCGGCGGCGAGCGGGTGCGGCGCGTGGGAATCATCACCGGCGGCGCCGGCTCGATGATCGGTGCGGCGAAGGCTGCGGGCCTCGACACGTTCGTCACCGGCGAGGGAAAGCACCACACGTACTTCGACGCGGAGGAGCTGGGGCTGAACGTCCTCTACGCCGGCCACTACGCCACCGAGACGGTCGGCGTGAAAGCCGTCGCCGCCCACCTCGCCGAGCGCTTCCAGCTGCCCTGGTCGTTCATCGATCATCCCACCGGACTCTGACCGCATGAGCGCGTCGCCGGCCGTGCGGATGCTCGGCATCATCCGGCGCTTCGGCTCCGTGCAGGCGCTGCGCGGGGCCGCGTTGCAGGTGGAGCGCGGCGAGGTGCACGCCGTGCTCGGCGAGAACGGGGCGGGGAAGACCACGCTGCTCCACGTGCTCTTCGGCTTGGTGCGGCCGGACGCCGGGCGTATCGAGCTTGACGGCCGGCCGGTGCGCCTGGCCTCGCCGGCCGCCGCGATCCGTCACGGCATCGGCATGGTCCACCAGCATTTCACCCAGGTGCCGACGATGACCGTGGCCGAGAACGCGGCACTCGGGCTGCGCGGTGTCTGCTACGACCCGCGGGCGGCGGCGGCGGCCGTCGAGCGCATCGCCGCGGTGACGGGCCTGTCGCTGGATCCGGCGGCCCGCGCGGTGGACCTCCCGGTCGGCCTGCGGCAGCGGCTCGAGATCGTCAAGGCCCTGGTGCGCGAGGTGCGCGTCCTCGTCCTCGACGAACCGACGGCGGCGCTGGCTCCGCGCGAGGTGGACGACCTGTTCGCCGCACTGCGCCGGCTGGCGGCGAACGGGGTGGCCGTCGTCCTTGTGACGCACAAGCTGCGGGAGGTCCCGGCCGTGGCGGACCGGGTGACCGTGCTGCGCGCCGGGCGCACCGTGCTGACCGCGGCCGCGAGGGACGTGAGCGCGGGCCGGCTGGCGCAGGCAATGGTCGGCGAGACGACGGCCGACGTGTTCGCGGAGGCGCTGGAGACAGCCGGCGTCGGGAGTGCGGCCGCCGGCGGACCGCCGGTCATCCGGGTCTCTGGGCTTCGGGTCGAGGGGCGTGGTGCGCGCCCCACCGTGGATGGCGTCACGTTCGAGGTGCGCAGCGGGGAGATTGTCGGCGTCGCGGCGGTGGAGGGGAACGGCCAGCGCGAACTGCTGCGTGCGGTGGCGGGCGTGGTGCCGCATGCGGGAATCGTCGCGGCCGAACGGCCGGCGTTCATCCCCGAGGACCGGCAGTTGGAAGGCCTCGTGCTCGACTTCTCGGTGGCCGAGAACCTGGCGCTCGGCGGCCTCAGGGGCGTGCGCCTGCGGCGGTCGGCGATGGCGGCCGCGGCATCCGACGCCATCCGCGTCTTCGACATCCGCGCCGAGGGGCCGGAGCAGGTGGTGAGGGAGCTCTCGGGCGGTAACCAACAGAAGGTGGTCCTCGCCCGGGTGCTGGCGAGGCGGCCGCAGGTGCTCATCGCCGAGAACCCGACGCGGGGGCTCGATCTCCAGGCGACGGCGGAGGTGCACGGGCAGCTGCGTCGCGCGGCACGAGAGGACGGCGTCGCCGTGCTGTTCAGCTCCACCGACCTCGATGAGGTGCTCGCCCTCGCGGACCGGGTGGCGGTGATGGTTGGGGGACGGTGGCGCTCGGTGGAGGGGGCGGAGCGCACGCGCGAGCGCGTCGGGGCGCTGATGCTGGGGGCGGCGGCGTGAGGGTCCCGCGCGGCGTCGCGGCCGCCGTGGTCGCGGTGGAGGTGGTCGCGGTTGCGGGTATCGGGGCATGGGGCCGGTGGGTGTGGGCACCGGTGGAGGCCGCGGTGACGTGGGAGCGCCTGCCGCCGCCGTTCGTGCGCCGCGCCGATGTCGGGCGTCCGGCCGCGAGCGAGAGTCTCGCCGCGCTGACGATGTTCCGGGGCAACGCGACGCGGAGCTGGTACGGCCGCGGCCCGGTGCCGCGCCGACCGGATATCCTCTGGCGCTACCCGTCGCGGCGGCTGTGCGCGTACTCGCTCGTGGGCACCACCTCGCGCGAGTGGTGCGGCAGCGGCTGGACCGGCCAGCCGGCGGTGATCGAGCGCGTGGGCGGCGTCGAGGTCATCGTCGGCACCTATGACCGGGGAATCCACTTCATTGACGGCGCGACGGGCCGGCCGCGCAGGCCGCCGTTCCTGACTGGCGACATCATCAAGGGGTCCGTCACCCTCGACCCCGATGGCTACCCGCTCCTCTACTCCGGCTCGCGCGACAACGAGTTCCGCGTCATCGCGCTGGACCGCCAGCGGCCGACGGAACTCTGGCGGCTCTCGGCGTCGGACGCGCCCCGGCCGATGTGGAATAACGATTGGGACGGCAATGCCGTCGTCCTCGAGGACTTCCTCTTCGAGGGCGGCGAAAACGGCTGGTTCTACGTCGTGCGGCTCAATCGGGGCTACGACGGGCAGGGGAGGGTGCAGGTGCGTCCCGAGGTCGTCGTGCGCGCCCCGTCGTTCGACGACGCGTTCCTCGACACGCTCGGCGACCACGAGGTGAGCATCGAGAACTCGCCCGCCGTTTTCGGGTACCGCGCGTACTTCGCCAACAGCGGCGGGCTGGTGACGGGGCTCGATCTTACCCGTCTGCGCAGCGACCCGGCCGCCGTGGGCCCGGTGTTCCGCTACTGGGTGGGTGACGACGTGGACGCCTCCATCGTCGTGGACGAGGAGGGAATGCTCTACGTCGCCGCCGAGCTGCAGCGCTCCAACACGCGCGGCCGCCAGGTCGGTCAGCTCGTGAAG
>CAYLJK010000036.1:0-11051 GCA_964383975.1 uncultured Gemmatimonadales bacterium
CCGCGCCGAGGACCGGGCGCTGGTCGCGGACGTGCGCGCCCACCAGCGGCGGCTGGCGCGGCTGCGGCTCCGCCCGTCGGACGTCGCTGCCGACGTCACCGTGTCGCGTGGGATCCGGTGGAGCGTGCGGCGCGCGCATCTCGCGATGCCCGCAGCCGCAGCCCTGGCGGTGGCCGGATTCCTCCTCTTCTGGGTGCCGTACCGTCTCACGGGCGTGGTCGTGGACCGGCAGCATCTCGAGCCGGACCAGCGCTCGACCTGGAAGCTGCTGGTCGGCATCGGCGTGTACGCGGCGTGGCTCGCCGTTCTCGTCACGGCCGCCGCGCTCGCCGCCGGACCGCTCGCCGCGGCGGCCGCCTTGCTTGGCGTGCCGGCGGTCGGTATGCTCGGCCTCCTCGTACGGGAGCGGTGGCGCGGGGCGTGGAGCGACCTCAGGCGCTTCGCGCTGCTTCGCTCGCGCACCGGCCTGCTCGACGCGCTCCGCGCCGCCCAGCGGGACCTCGGCGCGCGGCTCCAGCGCGCCCACGATGCCTTCACCGCCCACGGAGGGACCGCGTGACCGCTCCTGAAGCCCCCCGCGACGCGCCGCGCGTCATCTGGTCGTGGGCGCTCTACGACTGGGCCAACTCCGCGTTCACGACTCTCGTCGTGACGTTCATCTACTCCACGTGGTTCTCGAAGGCGATGGCCCCCGACGAGGTGACGGGAACCGCCTGGTGGTCGCGCGCCGTGGCCGTCAGCGCCGTGCTCACGGCGCTCGCCTCGCCGATTCTCGGCGCGGCGGCGGACCGGGCCGGAGCGCGCAAGGCGTTCCTCGCCGTATCGACCGGCGTCTGCATCGCGGCCACGACACTCCTCGCCTTCATCCCGCCGAGCCTCGGCCACGCCGCGATGCTGGCGCTCGTGGTGTATGTGGTCGCGGACTTCTGCTTCGAGTCGGGCTACACCTTCTACAACGCGTTCCTCCCGGTCATCGCCTCGCCGGAGCGGCTCGGTCGCATCTCCGGCTACGGCTGGGGGCTGGGTTACGTGGGCGGCCTGGCGTGCCTCGCCCTCGCCCTGCTCGGCTTCGTCCGCGACGATCCGTGGCTCGGCCTCCCCACGGCGGAGGGGTTCCACGTCCGCGCGACGAACCTGCTGGTCGCGGCGTGGTACCTGGTGTTCGCATTGCCGCTGTTCCTGTTCGTCCCGGAGCGGCGCGCCGGACCGGTGCGCTTCGAGCCGGTCGCGGCGCTGCGCGAGGTGCTGCGGACCCTGAGCGCGATCGGGCGCTATCGCGAGGTCGCGAAGTTCCTGGTGGCGCGCCTGGTCTTCAACGACGGGCTGGTGACGGTGTTCGCCTTCGGCGGCATCTACGCGGCGGGTACGTTCGGCATGTCGCTGTCGGATGTGATCCTGTTCGGCATCGCCCTGAACGTCGCGTCGGGCCTCGGCGCCGCCGGGTTCGGGTTCATGGACGACCGGCTGGGGGGCAAGACGACGATCCTGATCACGCTCGCGGCGCTTATCGTCGCGTCGCTGTTGGCGGTGTGGGCCCCCAGCCGCACCTGGCTCTGGGTCGCCGGGATGCTGATCGGCATCTTCGTCGGCCCCAACCAGTCGGCGAGCCGTTCGCTGATGGCGCGCTTCGTCCCCGAGCGGCACCAGGCGGAGTTCTTCGGCTTCTTCCAGTTGTCGGGAAAGGTCACCAGCTTCCTCGGCCCGCTGGCCCTGGGCCTGGCGGCGACGGCGTTCCAATCGCAGCGCGCGGGCGTGGCGACGGTGATCGTGTTCTTCGTGGTGGGCGGGGCGATCCTGCTGACCGTGGACGAGCGCAAGGGGATGGCGGCGGCGCAACGGGACGACGCCGCGCCCTGAGCGGCCAGGTCAGGCGGGCGGGAGCGTGCGAGCGCCACTCCCCGGAAGCCGTCGCCGCCCAAGCTCCTCGACGAGCCGGGCGAGGTCGTCGGCCAGCCCTTCCAGCTGGCGCTCCCGCTCCCGGGCGGAGATCGTGTACGCCGCCCGGGCGGCGACGAGGGCCGTGGCGAGCCAGAGCACTCCCGCGAGCGGCGCCAGCTCGGGCGCGTGCATCGCGCGCGCCGTGATGGCGATGATGAACGCCAGTCCGCCTCCTCCGATCCCGGCCCCGATCCCCCCGAGGGTGGCTCCGAGCAGGTTCGTGTGTTTCTCCTGGACGACGAGGCGGGTGCGGCCGCCGCCGACCGCGAGGGCGATCTCGATGGACCGTCCGTCCGGTGTGGCGCTCGACCACGTCAGCATCCGTCCGACCTGGCCGACGAGCCCGACGATGCGGAGCCGATCGCGGATCCGCCCCACCGCCGCCCAGAACGCCTCCTCGGGCAGCTCCGCCTCGACGACCCGCTCGAGCCACACGGCGTTCGGGGCCCCCAGCCACGGCCGCCGCACATTGGCCCCCGGCGGCATTGCCGGGAGGCCCGGCTCCCAGAGCGGCCGGGGTGCCGGCGTTCGGGGTGCCAGCTCGAGGGCCGCCTCCCGCACCGCCTCGGTGGGGATGCCGACCTCGCGCGCGATCTCCTGCACCGCGCCGATCGTCATCGAGGCGTCCGCGGTCGGCTGCGTGGCCTCGATCTCCGAGGCGCGACGCACGATCGCCTGCACTTCCGACTCGCTGTAGCGGCGCGGGCCGGGGGCGCCGGCCGTGAGGTCGTCCAGCAGCGCCGTCGGCGTCGCCGTCCGCTGATCGGAGCGGATCGCCATCGCCCGCACCAGAGCCGCCTCGACGACCGGCCCGAGGGCGTCCAGCTGCCGGCGGTGCGCGGGCGGTGCCTGGAGGAACCGGCCCGCCCCGACCGCGGCGTCCGTAGGCCAGCGGCCGGGGACCTCGCCAATCAGCATCTCGTAGGTGACCACCGCGAGCGCGAACACATCGGTTGTGGCATCGAGCTCCGAGAGCCCCGCGGCCTGCTCCGGGCTCATGTAGCCGGGCGTGCCGAGCGGAAAGCCGGTCCGGGTCAGCGCCGCGCCGCCCGCCGAGGTGACGGCCTTGGCGATGCCGAAGTCGGCCACCACCGGGTGGCCCTGGGAGAAGAGGATGTTCTCCGGCTTGACGTCGCGGTGCACCACGCCCATGCGGTGCGCGTAGCCGAGGGCGTCGCCCACAGCGGACGTGACGGCGAGGGCACGATCGAGCGGCAGCGTGCCGTCCCGCAGGAGCGCCGCCCGCAGCGACCCGCCCTCCAGGTACGGCATCACGTAGTAGAGGAAGCCGTCCACCTGGCCGGAGTCGTGGAGCGGGAGGATGTGCGGGTGGACGAGCCGCGCGGCGATCTCGATCTCCTTGAGGAACCGCTCGGCGCCAAGCGTGGCCGCCAGATCGGCGCGCAGGACCTTGATCGCCACGTCGCGGGCATGCCGCAGATCGCGGGCGAGGTAGACGACCGCCATGCCACCGCGACCCAGCACGCTGGTGAGGTCGTACCGCCCGGCCAGGGCGGCACGGAGGTCGGCGGGGATCCCGCTCACGACGACACGAAAGAGACAGGCGGCCGACGGCGACGGCAACCCGTGGCGCACGAGCGTGCAACGGGCGCGGCCGCCGACACGTAGATTGGGTGACCCTCTCGGACGGAGCAGACGCATGAGACTCGGCAAGGCGATCGGTGCGGCGGTGCTCGCCCTCGGCGTGGCGGCGGCGCCGGCCCTAGCGCAGGGCGGACCTCCCCCCGGCATCGGCCAGGGCGGACCCGGCCGCCGGATGCAGATGCTGATGCAGGGGATCACGCTGACCGCACAGCAGCAGGCGAGCGTGGACTCCATCGTGGCGGCGTTCCGCGCGCAGATGCCCCCGTTCACGCCCGGGCAGATGCCCGACTCGGCGACCATGGCGCGCCGGCGCGAGCTCACCGACCAGCAGAACGCCGCCATCCGCGCCGTCCTCACACCTGAGCAGCAGGCGGTCTTCGATCGGAACCTCGCGGCGATGCCGCGGATGGGGCCCCCGCGGTAGGAAGGCGTGCGCTTCTCCCTCACCAAGTGGTACCTGGACCTCGTCACCGACGACGGCCGAGTGGCCATCGTGTACTGGGGCAGCGTCCACGTCGCCGGCCTCACGCACGCCGTCAGCAGCATCCTGACCTTCGATGGGCGGCGTGCGGCCAGCGCGTTCACCCTGCGCGCCGTGCCGGGCCCGATCCTCGCGGGGACCTCGCTCCGCTGGACGTGCGCGCCGCTCCACCTCGACCTGGAACTGGAGCGACTGGACACTCCGTGCACCGCGCGGCTCCTCGAGACGCCTGCGGGCGTGCTCGACTGGTGCGCGGAAGCGCCTCGCGCTCACGTACGGATTCGCCGGGGTGACGACGTGCTGGAAGGGTTGGGCTACGCCGAGCGGCTCGAGGTGGGGGTAGCACCGTGGAAGCTTCCGATCGGCACCCTGCGCTGGGGGCGCTGGACGGCGCCGCGGCGGTCGGCGGTGTGGATCGTGTGGGAGGGACCGCACCCGCTGCGGGTGGGCTTCGTGGACGCCGTGCGCACGACGGACGTCGCGGTGCACCGCGGGGTGGTGGCGTTGGGTCCCACCCGGCTCGCCCTGAGCGACGGGACCGTGATCACGAGCGCGACGCTCGGGCACCAGCTTGGCGCCCTGGTGCCGCTGCGCTCACTCGTGGAGCGGGTGGCGGGGAATCGGCAGACGCGGTGGCGCGCCCGCGGGGTGGTGCGCCGGGAAGGCGGTGGGGAGGACACCGGCTGGGTGGTTCACGAGGAGGTGCAGTGGGGGTCGACTCACCTCCCCAGCTGCAGTCCCAGCCGCGCGACCAGCATTGCCAGCTGTTCGTGGCGATCCACGCCGGCCTCCGGCGGAAAGTCGTAGCGCTCCAGGCCGTATAACAACTCGGCGGCGAGGATTCCCTGCGACCAGCGGATTCCGGCCGCGGCCCCGAAGGCGCGGTCCGGCTTCTCCAGACCGGAGGCATCCACTACCGGGAAGAAGTCGAACCGCAGCACGGTCGTGAGCCCGCCGCCGACGAACGCCAGCCGCGCCTCCGCGCCGAGGCGGGCCGTCATCCAGCGCTGCGTGGCGAAGGCGTTCGTGAACACGTGCGACGCCGCGCCGACGCGCAGCGCCAGCCACGGCGCCGGCAGCACGCTGATGACCGCGCCCAGCCGTGCGAGGTCGGCCGGCGCGGTGATCACGCTGTCCGGCGTGAGCGACCCCTGCGCGCCGCCGCCCGACAGCTCGAACAGCGAGCCGACCCGGATTACCACGTGGCCGCCGATCAGCGTGCCCGTCGAGCGCTCGATCCCCCGGCCCGCGACGACCTTGTGCTCCAGGCCGCTGTACTCGCCGTACGCTCCGAGTCGCAGCTGGGCCGCCGCGGGGGACGCCGCGACGCCGAGGGTCACGATCAGCGCGAGGGTTCTCATGGTCCCGCTCCCGCGGCCGGCGCGAGCACCATGCGCGCCTCCCGCAGCTTGGCCGTGTTCCGCTCCGCGATGGCCGCGTTGGCCTGGGTCCGCGCCCGCTGTCGTTCGGCGTTGGCGGCGACGTTGGCCGGGATGGCGCGGTTCCGCTGACGCACGATGAACGAGGTGATCCCCACGGCCACGCCGGCGCCGGCCACCACGACCTGCCCGCCGGACGACCCCTCGAGGTCCGACGAGGCGACCACGCTGCCGATGAGGTAGGCGCCGGCGCCCGCGGCGAAGCCGCGCAGGAGGTTCCCGGCCGCGGCCGACGTGGGGTGCTGTTCCGGGAGCAGGTCCGCTGGGCCGAGGGCCGCGATGGTGTCCTCGAGCGGCGCGTGCAGCAGCCGGACCTCGAAGAAGACCCGCGACGAATCACGGATCGTCCCCGCGATCACGAGGCTCTGGCCGATGACCACGAGCTCGTAGCGGCCGGCGCCGGCGAGCCGGCCGTCGGCCAGAAGGCCGTCCCAGTCGATCTCCCGCAGGCCGTCGTTGTCGCCGTCCACGAGGACGCGCCGCACCGCGCCGGCCTGCCGCAGTTCCACCCGCAGCCGCGCCCGGTGGGTCGAGAGCGCCCGCAGGCGGATGCGCTCGGTGCGCGGGTCCACCGTGTCCGTGTCCACCGGCTTCACGCTCACCGCGAAGGTGCGCGCGCGCGCCGCGCCGAACGCCTGCAGCTGGACGGGGCTGAAGCGCCGGGCGTCGAGGTCGGTGAACGGATCGCGCTCGATCGCGGCCCGGAAGAACGTGATCGCCGAGTCCTGCTTGGCCACGCCCGACTGCAGCGCGAGCGAAGCGCCGAGATACTTGTAGGCCTCGATGCGCTGCTCCGGGCTGACGACGTACGGGGACTGCGGCGAGATGATCTGGCGCAGGATCCCGAGGGCCTGCTCGACCTCGTTGTCCTCGTACAGGCGGATGGCGCGCTGCAGCATCTCGGCGGTGTTGCTCTGGGCGCGGGCCGCGGTACTCCCGGCGGCCAGCGCGAGCACGGCGAAGGCGAGCGTGAGCGAGCGCTTCATGGAGCGCCTCCTGACGGGCGCATGGTCCAGCGCCGCAGGTTCCGGGACTCCCCGGGTTCGAAGCGGAAGGTGGAGTCGAGCGTCTCGAAGCCCGCGGCGCGAACGGTGATCCGCACCGGGCGGCCCGCGGGCACGCTGAAGTCGAACAGGTTCCCCTGCCCCGCCGCGACGCCGTTGACCAGGATCTGCGCCTCGGGGGGCGACGTGCTGAGGCGGATCGTGGCGGTTCCCGCGGCAGGCGGCGGGGCGGCGGCCGTGGCGGGCGCGGGGTTCGCCGGCGGTCCGGCGGTCGCCGGGACCTCCTGCTGGAGTGCCGCCATCGCCACGCGGAGCGTGCGGGAGCCCGCGGCCGGCACGGAGACCGTCTGCGCGAACGGCCGGAACCCCTCGGCGGTGATCTCCACGCGGTGCGACCCCGGGTCCAGCTGCAGCCGGGTCCCGATCACGGGTGTGCCGTCCACCCGGATGCGCGAGCCGCGGGGGGCGCCGCTCACGATCAGCGTGCCGGTGCCTCCGCCGGGCTCGGTCGTGGAGGGAGCGGACTCCGGCTGCGTGTCGGGCACCGTGGCCGCCGGGGTCGCGGCCGGGGGGGCGACGACGGGGGCGGGAATGGGACTGCTCGACGCAGCGCTCCGGGCGCCCCCGCCACCGCGCATGAGCACCACGCCCGCGCCGACCCCGGCGGCCACCACGACCAGGGCCACGCCCACCGCCAGCCGGCGCCGCGGCCGAACCCGGGGAGCGCTTCTGATCCGGGCCGTCGGCCGCGTCGCGGCCTCGCTCGCCGTCGGCGCGACGCGACCGCCGGAGAGCCGCGCCTGGACCGTCGCCGCCTGGGCCACCGTCACGGTGAGCGGCGGCAGCGTGCGGGTACGGACCTTCGGCACCTCGCCGCCCTGCACCAGCTGGCGCAGCAGCTCGTCGGCCTGCTCCCGGTCGGCGTCGCTGAACGGCACGGCCTCGATGGCGCGCAGCATCTGCCTCGTCGTCTCGAACCGCTTCGCCGGGTCTTTCTCCAGCGCGCGGTACACCACGTTGGCGAGCCCCTCCGGCACGTCGTCGCGCACCTCGGCGATGTTGGGTGGCGGCGTGAAGAACTGGTGGTGCAGGATGCCCATCAGCGTGTCGGCGTCGAAGGGGACCTGCCCCGTGATCATCTGGAAGGCGAGGACGCCCATCGAGTACTGGTCGCTCTGCGGGCCGACCTTCTGGCCGCTGCACTGCTCGGGGCTCATGAAGTGCGGCGTGCCGATGACCGAGCCGGTGGCGGTGAGGGTCTTGTCCTGTGCCGCGCGGGCGATGCCGAGGTCCGAGAGCAGGACATGGCCGTCGCGCTCGATGAGGACGTTGGCGCCCTTGATGTCGCGGTGGATGATGTTGTGCTCGTGCGCGAACGCGAGGCCCGCCACCGCGCCCCGCAGCACCGCGAGGACCACCGGGATCGGCAGGGCGCCCTGGCTCTCGATGATGGCGTCGAGGGCCCGGCCGTCCACGAACTTCATCGTGAAGTAGTACGTCCCCGCCGCCTGCCCGACCCGGTACACGGGGATGATGTTCGGGTGGGCGACCTGCGCCGCCATCCGCGCCTCGCGGCGGAACCGCTCGGCCATCTGCCCGCCCGTGCCGGGCGGCAGCACCTTCAGGGCGACGGTGCGCTGCAGCTCCTTCTCCACGGCGCGGTAGACCACGGCCATCCCGCCCCGGCCCAGCTCCTTCTCGACGTCGTAGTCGCTCGCGAGGTCGTGCCGCAGCGTCGCGAGCAGCTGGTCCGTCTCGACCGCCGTGCTGATGCGCGCGGTGGCCGACCCGGGATCGGTGACCGAATGCCCGCAGTGCGAGCAGAACCGCGAGTCGCCGGGAAGCTCGGCGTTACAGCGCGGACAGTTCACGGGCTGGTCGCCGTGAAGGTGACGGTGCCGAGGCTCGCGTTCGTGCCGGTGACGGCGATGGTGTTCACCGTGCCCCCGCTCGGACCCATGGTGTAGCGCACTTCGGCCAGCCCGTCCGCGTTCGTTACGCGCGTCGCGCTCGAGGCGCCCCAAATGTTCCCGCCGCCGGCGGTCACGGTGAACGTCACGCTCACATTCTGCACCGGCGCACCCTGCGCGTCCACGACCCGCACGGTCAGGCTGTCCCCCAGCGACAGGGTTGCGAACCGCACTTGGTTGTCGCCGTGCACCTTCCGCAGCGTGAACGGGGCCACGCCGACCGTGCTGTCACGGGTGTACGCCGCTCTGGTGGCGGAGAGGAACGTCGCGCCCGAGCCCCAGTTCTCCACGCTGTCGCCGGTCGCGCTGCTGTTCGGGCCGTTGCGCGGCCCACGGCCATCGCCCCACCAGACCGAGTCGGTGAACGCCACGGTGTACCAGTTCCAGATCACCCCGGCGCTGTCGTTGTCGAAGACGTCGTTGGAGCAGCTGGGGCTGCAACTGTAGCCTCCGTAGTTGAACGGGGTGGCGCCCCACCACGTGTAGTACCGGAACCCGAAGCGGTTCTGGTGAATGCGGTTGCCGAAGAAGTAGAAGTAGTCGTTGGCCGAGAGGCTCAGCCCGAGCCGCCGGTGGAACCCCACGATCTCGTTCTTCCGGAAGAACACGTAGCGCGCGGTGTCGATCTGCACCGCCGCGGTGTACACATCATACCCGCCGAACGGTACCGAGTCCGCCGGGTCCGTCGCCGCCTCGTACCGCACGGAATCGGACTGGAAGTCCACGCCCCGGAAGTACACCGGCACGCCGTTGTACCTGGCGCGCAGGGTGCTCCGACTGAGGTACAGCGATCCGGGCTGATACACCACGGTGTCGGCCGACTGGGTGTAGTGGTAGAAGTAGACCATCGGCGTGGAGGTGCGGTGCGAACAGCGCAGGTATGCATTGGTGACGTAGACGTACGTGCCCAGGGTGCGGGAGGCGGACACGCACTCCCGCGGCGTCGCGACCAGCGTGTCGTTGTACAGGCTGATCGTGTCGGCGCCCTGCGAGTACACGAAGACCCCGAAACTGGTGCTGTCCGCGCTGATGCTGCTCATCGTCACCGAGCGCGCGTTGTTCGTGCGCAGCGCATACCGCAGCCCCTGATACGAATTGCGGGAGGCCGTGACGCTCCGCGCGTCCACCACCGCCGTGGCGTCCATCGACCCCTGTGTAAACGTGGCCGGGTTCGACACCGTCGCGCGGAACGTGTTGCCGAAGACGGACGCGCTGGTCGTCGTGGTCTTGTTCCGGACCGTCACGGCCGCGCGGCCATCGAACGCACTGCCCTGCCCGTCATTCCCCGTCTGGAAGTTGAGATCGAAGGTATCCGACGTGATGGACACGTTCCCGATCGGCGCGTCGACCACGACGCCCTGCTGACGCCCGTAGAACGCGTTCTGCGCGATCGTCAGCGACCCGGTCGCGGCCGCGCTGAACAACGGCCCGTCCGACCGGGCGACGTAGTTGCGCTGGAAGGTGATCTGCGTCCCGCCGATGACCTTGACCGCCGCTCCCTCCTCGACCCCGAGGATGGAATCCACGCCGATGATCGAGTCGTCCGTGACCAGCACTTCGGAGACGTTCTCGAGTCGCAGGCCGTAGCCGCGCACGTCGCGCACCCGCGCGTTCCTGATGCTGGCGCCCGAGGGCGAGTTCCGCAGTGAGATGCCGCGGCCGATCTTGCTGGTCACCGTCCCCGGCGGATTCACGTACACCCAGTCCAGTTGGGCGTCGGACCCGTCGGCGTCGAGTGCCGGGCCGTCCAGCGTGTGTCGGATGGCCAGATAGCGGATGAACTGCTGGGCGGTGGTGTACGCCGTGATCGCCGCGGCCCCGGTGTCGTGCGCCAGCAGCGGCAGCACGGCCGGATTGCGGGTGGTCACAAAGGCGTTGGGATCGCCGTACGCCCCGGAGTCGCCGAGGAGGGTCAGGCGCCGCGTCAGCCGCAACGACTCGCGGTAGATGCCGGTGCCGCGGCGCACGAACACGGTGTCGTTGGCCTCGGCCACGTCCACCGCCGCCTGGATGCTGGCGAACGGCCGCGTGCCCGTGCCGGTGCGCGGCCCGACCACCACCACGCTGTTGTCCACCAGCAGGCGCGAGAGGTTCGTCGGCACGACCACCACCGTGTCCCGGACCGCGCCTGCGACCGCGACCAGCTCCACACCCGGGCCGAACCCGATCACCGTCGCCGTGGCCACCCCCGCCGCGGTGTCCACTCCGACCTGGGTGGGGTCGCTCGAGACCCACGCCACGGGGTAGCCGAGGATCGGTACGCCGCGGCCGTTGCGCAGCTCCACCGTGTAGGTGAGTTGCTGGCCCACCGCGGTGAGCGTGTCCGGCGTGCGGCCCAGGATGCTGATGCTCACCGGGTCGTTGCTCACGGTGTAGCGCACCGAGTCGGTCCGGACCCCGCTGGTGACCCGCACCAGGGTGCTGCCGGTATCGAGGGCGGTCACCACGCCGATCGGGGAGACCCGCACGATGTTCTGGTCGTCGCTGGTCCACGTCGCGGCGCTGCGCGGCAGGTCGTTCCCCAGCGCGTTGCGCAGCAGGACCACCGGCGTGTCCACCGCGCCGAGGCTGGTCAGGTACCGTTCGGTCTCGGCGAAGCGGATGGTGTCCGGGA
>CAYLJK010000037.1:0-10915 GCA_964383975.1 uncultured Gemmatimonadales bacterium
CCTGGCTCCGCTCGATCTGGGCTCCCTGGTCGCCCGCGCCGCCACCCTCGAAACCCGCCTCCCGATCACCATCAAAGCGGCTCCCGCCCTCACCGTGTCGGCCGACGCGGACCAACTCGAACAGGTTCTCATCAACCTCTTGCGGAACGCCGTCGACGCCTCGCTCGAAACCGGCGGCGCCGTCGCAGCCGGCTGGACCGCCGAGCCCGGCCAGGCCGTCCTCTGGATTCGCGACGAAGGCCTGGGCCTCGCCAACACGTCCAACCTTTTCGTTCCCTTCTTCACGACCAAGCCTGGCGGCTCCGGCATCGGCCTCGTCCTCTCACGCCAGATCGCCGAGGCGCACGGCGGGACATTGACGCTGGGGGCGCGGAAGGACGGGCCGGGGTGTGTGGCGGAGGTGACGCTGGGGGCCGGGGGCTAGGGGCTGGGGGCTGGGCGACGGCCTGCGTGCCCGGCACGGAGGCACGAGACACGCAGACAGCCGCTCCGGGCTCATCGCTCCCCGTCTATCTTCCGTCCATGCGCACGCCCGCCCTCCTCGCGATCGGCCTCTCACCCATCGCCCTGGGGGTGCTCATCGGCATCCTCGTTGTCCGCGTGCCGACGGTGGACGTCGAGATCGTCCCCGGCAACTTCACGGTGGACACCTTGCCGCCGCAGCAGGTGCCAGGCACCCTGCGCCTCGACCGGCCCATGGGGATCCGTCTCGCCATCACCAACCGCGACAGCGTGCCCCGGTCGGTCGGCGTGGTCGTCGTTCCGCCGGGGGAGCGCGTGACCGTCCCCGTCGAGGAGTGCTCGCCGCGAGGGCAGGCCCCGCTCACCTTCCTCCCGGTCCGCTGACGACTCGATTGACGTCTGAACGACTCGGGATTACCTTCGGAGAAACCTGTTGAGAACGTGTCTCAGAAACGCGAGTCTGTGACTGTCGAGAGGTAATCCACGGTGAGGAACAAAGTTGTAGTTGTTGTGATGACGTTGTCATTACTGTGTCGCGTCGCTGATGCACAGACGGGGTTGCTCGTCGTTGCCCATGGTTCGGGACCGGAGTGGAACGCCGGTGTGCGCCAGGCGGCGCAAGGGGCGGGCTGGACGGCAGGGCCCCTCGAGGTCGCCTTCCTGATGGGCGCCGAGGCGATGACTAGCGGCTGGGACTCGGCGGTGACGCGGCTCGCGCGGGCTGGGGTCCGGGACGCGGTGGTCGTACCGCTGATGGTCTCGACGCACGGCGCGCACTACCGGCAGGTGGAGCACTACGCCGGATTGCGGGCCGAGCTGCCGCCCGAGCTGGCGGATCATGACCACCGCATGAGTCGCGGCGCGCCACCGTTCGCGGTGCGGATGACCCGGGCCCTCGACGACAGCCCGGAGGTCGGCCAGGCTCTGGGCGCCGCGTGGGCCGCGCTCCCGCCGGCGGACCGGCGGCGGCCGGTGATGCTGATCGCGCACGGGCTGGAACGCGCCGGCCTCACGGCCGGCTGGCGGGTCGCGCTGCTCCGGGACGACGCGCCGGCGCCGGTGCGTGCGTCGTTCGTCGCCCAGATGCGGGACACGATCACCGCGCAGGCGGCCCGCGCGGCCGATTCCGTCGTCGCGATGCCGGTCATGATCTCGGCGGGGACCCTGACTCGCACGCGCATCCCGGCCGACATCGCGGGGCTCCCGGTGCGCTACGTGGTGGCGCCGCTCGCCTCCGATCCGGCGCTCTCACACTGGATTGCTCGGGTCGCGGGCGCCGCGCTCGCGGCGGCGCCGGCATGCGCGGCCGCGGAGGCAGGCGGCCGCTGCGACTGAGCAGGGCGCCAGCACGAAGCGCGGCGGGGCGCGGCGCGGGCCGCGCCCGTCGTGCGTCAGCGAGCGGCGGCCGGAGCGAGCGAGAGGCGGTACGTCTCGTGACAGCCGCTGCACGAGGCCGTGACGCGGGCGGCGTGCGCCAGCGCCGAGTCGCGGGCGGCGGCCGGTCCGCGCGCGGCCCGCACCGCGGCGGCGAGGCCGTCGAAGCCGCCGTGCGTCGCCTCGGCCATCTCCTTCCACCCGGCGGGGAGCATCGTCTCCAGCTCGGGGTCGGCCGCGGCGGCCATCCCCGAGGCGCGCGCCGCCTCGAGCACGGTTGCGGTGTCGCCGCGCGCCGCGCCGTCGAGGAGGCGGCTCACCGAGACGAGCATGCCGCGCATCTCCAGGAGCACGGCCTCGTGCGGCCCCGGGGCGAGGGGGACGGCGGTGCGGCGGTCGAGCGACGGGCCGGGCATCTCCCGCCCCTGCCTGCCCCGGGCGAAGAAAATGAGCACCAGCGCCACCACCAGGGCGGCGCCGATCCGGGCGATGCGGGCGGTGGTCATGTCTTGCTCCCGTCAGGCGATGGTCTTGCGGAACCGCGAGGCCGCGACGAAGACGACGGTCGTGCCCATCGCGGCGAGCGCCGTGATCTGCGGCCAGAGGATCTCGAGCCCCGCTCCCTTCAGGAACACGCCCCGCACAATGATCAGATAGTGCCTGATCGGGTCGGCCAGGGTCAGCCACTGCACGACCCTCGGCATGTTCTCGATGGGGTACATGAACCCCGACAGAATGATGGCGGGGAAGAAGAAGAAGAACATGCTCATGAAGGCCTCCTGCTGGGTGTTCGAGATCGTGGAGATGAGGAGCCCCAGGCCGAGGCCGGCGAGGATGTAGAAGAAGCTGCCGAGCAGCAGCAGCGGGGGGCTGCCGCGCAGCGGGATGTCGAACCAGAGGATGGCGATCGAGGCGACGAGGGCCAGGTCCACGAACGCCACGACGACCGCGGGAACCGTCTTGCCGAGGATGAGTTCCTGCGGGGTTAGCGGACTCACCATCAGTTGTTCCAGCGTTCCCAGCTCCCGCTCGCGCACGACGGCGAGCGCCGTCAGCAGCAGGCTCATCAGCATCACGATGGTGCCAATGACGCCCGGGACGTTGTACACCCGGCTCAGCAGGTTGGGGTTGTACCACGCCCGCGCGCGGAAGTCCACGGCCACCGTGCCTTCCCACCCTCCCGCCCTCCTGCTCTCCCGCTGTTTCTGGATGCCGAACCGCTGAATGATCTGGTTCGCGTAGCCCTGTGCCACCGTGCCTGTGTTGGAGCTTGTGCCGTCCACGATGACCTGGACCGCGGCGCGGCCGGCCCCGAGGTCGGCGGCGAAGCCGCGCGGGATCTCCACGCCGATGACCGCCCGGCCGTGGTCGAGCGCATCGGCGATGGCCGAGGGTCGGTCGCTGCGCTCCACCACCCGGAAGTAGCCGGTCGCGGTGAGGACCTGGACCAGCTCGCGCGAGACCGTCGTGCGGTCGTGGTCCACCACGACCGTCGGGGCGTTCCGCACGTCGGTGTTCACGGCATAGCCGAAGAGCATCAGCTGCATCACCGGCGCGATGAACATGATCCGCTTGGCGCGCGGGTCCCGCAGCGTCTGGCGAAACTCCTTGACCACCAGTTCGCGCAAACGCGGGAGACTGATCCGGCCGCCGAGCATCAGCCGATCTCCTTGCGGAAGGCGCGCACCGCCAGCACCAGACCGCCGGTGGCGAAGAGGATCATCCCGATGCCCTGCGCCCACAGCACGTGCGGCCCGATGCCCTTGAGGAAGATGCCGCGCAGCACGGTCACGAAGTAGCGCGCCGGGACGAGGTGGCTCACGCCCCGGAGCACCGCGGGCATTCCCGCGATGTCGTACATGAGCCCTGAGAGCAGGAGCGCCGGCAGGAGGGTCGTGATCATGCCGACCTGGAGCGCGAACAGCTGGCTCTTCAGCGCGGCGCTGATCATGATGCCGAGCCCCAGGGCGCCGATGAGGAACAGCGTGGCTTGCGCGAACAGGAAGGCGATGCTGCCGCGGAACGGCACGTGGAAGACGGTGAGGCTGAGCGCCACCGCGACCACGACGTCCGCGAGCCCGATGGCCAGGTAGGGGAGCAGCTTGCCGAGGATGACCTCGACGCGATGCACCGGCGTGGCGGCCAACTGCTCCATCGTGCCGCGCTCCCACTCGCGGGCGACGGTCAGCGCCGTGAGGAGCGCGGCGATGATCATCATGATGACCGCGATCAGCCCCGGCACCACCATGTTCTGGCTCTTCAGCTCCTCGTTGTACCAGACCCGGCTCTCGACGGTGATGGGCGCGCGCCCGGCGCCGCCGGAGACGCGGGCCGCGAACGACGTGACGATGCCGGCCGCGTGGTTGAGCGCGATGGCGGCGGTGTTCGCGTCTCCGCCGTCCACCAGGGCCTGGAGCGTGGCGGAGCGCCCCGCGGCCATGTCCCCCGCGAAGCCGCGCGGGATGACGAGCACCATCCGGACGCGCGAGGCCTGGAGGAGCGGCTCCGCCTCCCGCTCGGCCGTGAGCCGCTCGGCCACGGTGAAGTAGCCCGACGCCGTGAACGCCTCGACCAGCTGGCGGCTCAGCGCCGTGCCGTCGCGGTCGAGCACGCCGAGGCGGATGTTCCGCACGTCGAAGTTGATGACGTAGCCGAAGACGAGGATCAGCGCCGCGGGGACGACGAACGCCATGCCGAGGCTCCGCTTGTCGCGCCGGATCTGGAGGACCTCCTTGCGGGCCACGGCGAGCAAGCGCCCCAGCCGGATCCCCCGGCGCGCCCGTGCGGCCGTGCCTCCGTGCCCACTCATCCGGCCACCTGCCCGCCAGTCCGCTCGACCAGCGCGACGAAGACGTCCTCCAGCGAGGGCCGCCGGCCCAGCTCCGGGGCCAGCGCCTCCTTGAGGGCCGCCGGCCGGTCGAGGGCGATGAGCCGGCCGCGGTTCATGAGGGCGAGCCGGTGGCAGTACTCCGCCTCCTCCATGTAGTGCGTGGAGACGAAGACCGTAGTGCCGCGGTCGGCGAGGACGTAGATGAGGTCCCAGAAGTGGCGGCGCGACAGCGGGTCCACGCCCGACGTCGGCTCGTCGAGGAACAGGATGGGCGGCTCGTGGAGCAGGGCGGTGCCGAGCGCGAGCCGCTGCTTCCAGCCGAGCGGCAGCTCGGCGGTGCGGCGGTCCCGCTGGTCCGCGAGTCCCGCCATCGCGAGCACCGTGTCGCGCCGCTCGACGTAGCGGGCCCCCGTGACCTCGTAGAGCCCGGCGAAGAACCGGATGTTCTCCTCCACCGTCAGGTCCCCATAGAGCGAGAACAGCTGCGACATGTACCCGATGCGCCGCTTGATCCACTCGCTCTCGGCCACCACGTCGTGCCCGGCGACGGTGCCGGCGCCCGACGTGGGCGCGAGCAGCCCGGTCAGCATCTTGATGGTCGTGGTCTTCCCCGCGCCGTTCGGGCCGAGGAAGCCGAAGATCTCCCCCTCCTCGACGTCGAAGGAGACGCGGTCCACGGCGGTGAACGCCCCGAACCGGCGCGTGAGGTCCCGCACGGATACCGCGTTCATCCCTCCGCGCCTCCGTGCCCCGGTGCCTCCGTGACCACCCTCACGAGCTCGATGAACACATCCTCCAGCCCCGGCGCGATCTCGTGCGCGTCCTCGATGACGAGACCGGCGCCCTCGAGCGCGGCGCGCACCAAGGGCCAGTCCCGCTCCAGGGCGTCGAGCCGCACGTGGATGGTCTCGCCGAACAGCGCGCTGGCGCGGACGGCAGGGTGGGCTGTGAGGATGGCGGCGGCCTTGCGCTCGTCGTCCGGGCGGATGGCGAGCATCCGGCCGGGGAGCGCGCGGCGCAGCACGTCCGGATGGTCGAGGGCGAGGATGCGCCCCTGGTGGAGCAGGGCCACCTTCGCGCAGCGCTCCGCCTCGTCCATGTAGGCCGTCGAGAGGAGGATCGTCACGCCCTCGCGGACCATCTCGTCGAGGATCCCCCACAGCTCGCGCCGCGAGATCGGGTCCACGCCGAACGTGGGCTCGTCGAGCAGCAGCATGCGCGGGTGATGGATGAGCGCCGAGCAGAGCGAGAGCTTCTGCTTCATCCCGCCCGAGAGCTGGCCGGCGAGCCGGTCCTGGAACGGGCCGAGGCCGGAGAAGTGCCACAGCCGCTCCAGCCGCGCGGGCCGCTCGGCCGCGGGGACCTCGTAGAGGTCCGCGTAGAACTCGACGTTCTCGCGCACGGTGAGGTCGGTGTAGAGGCCGAACCGCTGGCTCATGTAGGCGATGTGGTGCTTGACCCCCTCCGGGTCCGACGCGACGCTGGTCCCGCCAAGCGTGGCGTCCCCCGCGCTGGGCCGGAGCACGCCCCCGAGCATCCGCAGCGTGGTCGTCTTCCCGGCGCCGTCGGGGCCGACGAGGCCGAACAGCACCCCCTCCGGGACGTCGAATGTGAGCCCGTCCACCGCCGTCAGGTCCCCGAACCGGCGCGTCAGCCCGCGTACCTCGATCGCGTTCACCGCTTCCGCTCCCCGCACCTGCGCTCTCCGCTATCGCAGCCGCACGTCGGCCGGCAGCCCCGGCTTCAAGTCCATCGTCGAGTCGGCCGTGATGCGCACCTTCACGGCGTACACGAGCCTCACGCGCTCCTCGCGGGTCTGCACGTTGCGCGGTGTGAACTCCGCCTGGCTGGCGACGAAGGCGACGGCGCCGCCGTACCTGCGGTCGGGGTAGGTGTCCGCCGTGATGTCGGCGGCCTGGCCGAGGGTGACCGCGCCGAGGCGGTTCTCGGGGATGAAGATGCGGACCCAGCGGTCGTCGAGGTTCATGAGCGTGAGCACCGGCGCGCCGGGGGCGACGGTCTCGCCCGGTTCGCGGTCGCGCACGGTGACAACGCCGTCGAACGGCGCGGTGACGACCGCGTTCGCGAGCGCAGCGTCCACCTGCCGCAGCGCGGCCTCGGCCTGCGCCACGACGGCGCGCTGCGCCTCGATACGCTCGGCGCGCGGCCCGGTCTCGACGAGCTGGACCTGCTGGGCGGCCTGTTCCTGCTGTGCCCGGAGAACGTCCACCTGGAGGCGGGCCTTGTCGTACGCCTCCTGCGGGAGGGCGCCGGCCTCGAAGAGACGGCGGGTGCGCTCGACCTCCCGCAGCGCGTCGTTATGGCGCTCGGTCGCGGCGCGGAGCGCCTCGCGGGCCTGGGCGCGCTCCTCGCTGCGGGCGCCGGTCAGCAGCTCGCTCAGCAGGGCGCGGGCGGCGGCGACCTGGGCGCGGGCCTGCGCCGCGCGCGCGAACAGCTCGGCACGGTCCAGCAGGGCCAGCGTGTCGCCGGACCGGACGCGGTCCCCTTCCTGGACGCGGATCGTCTCGATGCGGCCGGCGGCCTGGAAGCCGAGCCGGGCCTCCGTGGCCTCCACGGTGCCGGAGGCCATGAGGCCGTCGTCGCCGCTGCCGGAGCAGACGGTGAGACGGAGCGTCACCGCGAGGACGGTGACGGCGGCGGCGGGCATGAGGATGTGACGGCGGTCCATGGTCAGCGGTCCCCCGCGGGGGTGATGGTCGCCGAGAGCCACGCGGGGGCGAGCCGCCCGGTGACGCGGGCCAGTTCGACGACGGCCACGATCTCGGTGTGCCGGGCCTCGATGAGTCCGGAGCGCTCGCGCAGGGATTCGGCGAGCGCGTCGAGGTAGTCCGTCTGGGTACCGGCGCCGATCTCGAGCGCGGTGCGCTCGGTGGCGACGACGGCCTCGGAGGCGGTGACGGCAGCCTCGAGCGCCGCTACGCGCGCGCGCGCCTCGCGCAACGCGGCGAGGGCGCGGTCCACGTTCTGTGTCGCGGTCAGCTCGGCGAGGCGTGTGTGGTCGGCGGCGAACTGCGCCTCGGCTTCAGCGCGCGCGATCGTCCCGGCGCGCTGGCCGCCGGTGTAGAGCGGGTAGCTCAGGCCGATGCCGGCCTGCCACTCGGTCTGGAACGGCTCGCCGGCGGCGCCGCGGTCCACGAGTCCGGTCTGGAGCCGCAGCTCCGGGAGCCGCGTGGCGCGGGCGGCCGCGGCGGCCGCCTGCGCGGCATCGCGGCGGCGGCGGGCCTCGACGACGTCGGGGCTTCCGTCCGACGCCAGCGCGATGAGCACCGCGCGGGCGGTGTCGGCCGCGGCGTCCGGCCGGAGGGCGACGCGCTGGAGCGCCGCGCGGGTGATCGTGTCGTAGGGGACCGCGATGAGCTGGGCCAGCTCGTGCTCGGCGACGTCGAGGTGCCCGGCGACGCCGGCGCGCTCGGCGCGCGCCCGTGCGGCCGTGGCCTCCACGCGGAGAACGGCGACGCGGGCGCCCTTGCCCTCGGCGAGGAGCCGGCGGGCCCGCGCGGCCTCGGCGTCGAGGGCGGCGAGGCGCTGGTCCTGCGCGGCGAGGAGCCCGCGCAGCGTGAGCACGCGCAGGTAGGCGGCGGTGGTCCGGGTGACGAGCTGCTGCTCGCTGGCCGTGAGGGCCGCCTCGGCGGCGGTGCGCAGCGCGCCCGCGGCACGGGCGCGGCCCCGCCGCGCCCCGAAGTCGAACAGAGTCCAGTTGAGGAAGACGCTCCCCTGGAAGAGTGTGCGGTCGAAGCTCGGGGCGGTCATCCCAGGCGTGAAGCCGTGGAGCGGATAGACGAGCATCGGCTCCTGCCACTGAGTGGCGGAGACGTCGAGCGCCAGGCGCGGCAGCAGGTGCGAGTCCGCCTCGCGGGCGTCGGCGGCGGCGCGGGAGCGCGCAGCCCGCGCGATCCCGACTGTCGGATGCTGCGCCAGCGCGCGCTCGACGGCGTCGGCCAGCGTGAGGCGCGTTGTGTCCTGGGCCGCGACGAGCGCGGCGAGAGCGAGGGCGATCATGGCGTGAGCTGACGTTTCACGGTGGTGACGCAGTGGTCCACGAGGCGGTCGAAGTGCGCGTCGGCGTTCGGGTCGAGGCCGAGCACGGTCGCCAGGGCCTTGCGCGCGAGGTTGAAGTACACCGGCTGCGCGGCGGTCGAGAGCGCGAGGAGCAGCGGGTCTCCGGCCCGGATCGTGCCGGCCTTCTGGCCCTCGCGGATCACTCCGGCGATGGCGGGCATCACGTCCTGGAGCATCTGCCGCACCGGCGGGGCCAGCGGATCCGTGCCCGCCATCTCGCGCACCATGAGCGGGACCATGTGCTCGGTGCGGCGCAGGTGCTGGAAGAAGGCGCGGACGAAGGCCTCGATGCGCCCGAGCGCGTCGCGCTCCTGGCGGGCGATGCCGAGCATGGCGGTGCGGATCGGAAAGATCGCGGCGCCCAGCACGTGCACATAGAGTTCGCGCTTGCTCCCGAAGTGGTAGGTGACGGCGCCCACGTTGACGCCGGCCTCACGCGTGATGTCCCGGATCGTCGTGCCGTCGAAGCCGCGCGTGGCGAAGAGGCGCGCGGCGACGTCCACGATGCGCTCGCTCGAGACGTGGCCGACGAGCGTACGGGCGCCGGCGGCCGCGTAGCCCGGTTCGCCGGCGTCGGGGAGCCGGATCGTGTCCCAGCGGCTCCCCGGCTCGGACACGCGTCGGGGGCGGGCCGGACCACCGTCCGCGTACTCGGTGCGAGGGTGGGCTCGAGCGCCGCGTGGCCCGGGGCCCTCCTCGGCGTGTTTGGTGCGGGGGGGTGTGGAACCCTTTCCGGTGCGGCGCTCGGTCCCGGCATCCTGGGGCTTGCGCAGCGCCGGCCTTGTCCCTGATCGCATCGCGGGTGCTCCTGTGCGGTTTCGACGTGCCGGGGACCCTGACGCGGAGGCCTGTCGGGTCGGGGCATCCCTCAAACGCTTGTATGAAATCCCTCAAGCGTTTGTTTGTCAACCCCAGGGAGCAGGGAACACGCGGCGGGGAGCTTGGAGCGGGGAGCAGAACCGGGAGCGAAGCGCAGGGACCGAGAGCGGGACGCAGGGTGCGGGGGAGCGGGACGATGGGCCCCCCATCACTTCCATTCCATCACCCGTCACGCATCACTCCTCACTCTCCTCTGACCGAGATGGGCGCCCGCGGCCACTCTCCCCGCGCCATCTCGAACGCGCGCGCGACGCTGAGGAGCCAGGCGCCCCGGCCTCGGCCCGCGCCGAGCTGGAGGCCGATCGGCAGGCGGTGCGCGCTCAGGCCGCTCGGCACGCTGATCGCCGGCAGGCGGCTGAGGCTGAACGGGTAGGTCATGCGGGTGAGGGCGAAGCGCGGCATCTCGCCGCCCGGCAGCACCGGCTCCCACGCCTGGCGGTTGGGGAACGCGGTGATCGGCACCGTCGGCCCGGCGAGCACGTCCACCGCCTCGAGCGCGGCGCTCATGGCGTCCGCGATCCGGCGGCGCATCCGGCGCGCCAGGACGTAGTCGCGCGCCGGGATCCCCTGTGCCGCGTCGAGGGACCGCGCGACGTCGGCGCCGTACTCGTCGCGCCGCTCGGGGAACCACCGGCCGTGGAACGCGAGCGCCTCGCTGCGCGCGATCGTCACCCCTGTCTCCACGCAGTGCCGTAGCAGCGGCATCCGCAGCCGGCGGATGGTCGCGCCGTGCACCTCGAGCATCTTGAGCGCCTGCTCCGTCGCCTCCGCGACGTCCGGCTCCACCCGGTCGAACGCGTGGTCCTCGATCACCCCGACCCGGATCCCCTTCAGCGACAGGATGTGGGCCGGGTGCGCACAGTCCACCAGCACACAGAAGGCGCTCGCCCCGTCGTGGGTCGTCGCCGAGAGGATGCCGACGGTGTCGAGCGTCGGAGCCAGCGGAACGACGCCGCGCGTCGAGAGCACTCCCCAGCCCGGCTTGAAGCCGACACAGCCGCAGAGCGCCGCCGGGATGCGCACCGAGCCGGCGGTGTCCGTGCCGAGCGCGAACGGGACGATCCCCGACGCCACCGCCGCCGCCGAGCCTCCCGACGACCCGCCGGTCGTGAGGTCGGGGTTCCAGGGATTGCGCGCGGGGCCGTAGTGCGGGTTGTCGTTCGTCGTGCCGAAGGCGAACTCGTGCGTGTTGGTCTTGCCGATGGAGATCGCGCCCGCGGCCTCGAGCCGCGCCACGATCGGCGCCGTGCGGCGCGGCACCCAGTCCGCGAGGATGCGCGAGCCGGCGGT
>CAYLJK010000038.1:0-10888 GCA_964383975.1 uncultured Gemmatimonadales bacterium
GTAGGAGAGCACCAGCCCCGCCGTGCAGGCGAGCGTCCCGCTCCCCCAGCCGATGAGCATCATCGCCCGGGGGCGGACGCTGAACAGGTTGGCGATCACCCCCGGCACGACGAGGAAGCTGAACACCAGCAGCACGCCGGCGATCGGCACCGAGAAGGTGACGGTGAGCCCGAAGAGCGTGTAGAAGAGGAAGTCCCACCACCGGATGTTCCACGCCGCGGCCTCCGCCTCGCGCGGGCGGAACGACACGGTCTCGAAGCGGTGTCGGAGCAGGAACAGCGTGCCGCCGATGGCGGCGTAGGCCACGGCGTCCCGGGCGATCGTCGGCCAGGTGATCCACAGCAGGCTGCCGACGAGGATGTCCTTGACCACGTCGCCGCCGCGCGGGGCGCGGTCCGCGATCAGCAGGGCGGCGGCCGAGGCGACGACGTAGACGATGCCGATGATGGCCTCGTGCGGCACGCGTCCCTCGGCGCGGGTCCGCGTGGCGGCGAGGACGAGCGCGCCCAGGACCACGGCGCCGACCGCGAAGAGGTGGGCGGTGGGGGAGTCGGGCGCGATGTGGAAGAGGAGGCCCGTGGTGGCGCCGAGGGCGGCGATCTGGGCCAGCGCGAGGTCCACGAAGATCACGCCCCGCGCGATGACGTGGAGGCCGAAGTAGCCGTGGATCGCGACGAGCAGCATGCTCGCCACGAACGGCGGGAGCATCAGCTCGAGCGCGCTCACGGGTGCCCCGGCCGGCGCATCGTGCCGGTGCCGAACCCGCGGTGGAGCGCCGCGATCCACGACGCGACGAGGTCGAAATAGGTGGACACGCCGGGGGCGCCCTCGGTGTTCTCGGTCACGATCACCGCGGTCGCGCCGGTGCGCTGCGCGATCTCGGCGATCTGGTTCCGGTCATAGTAGTTGGACGAGAAGATGACCGGGACGCGCCGCTCGCGCATCCGGGTCATCACCTCCTGCACGTGCCGCGGCGTCGGCGGGATGCCGGGCCTGGCCTCGATGAAGTCCACGCACGTCACGCCGAAGCGCGCGCTGAAGTAGGCCCACTCCTTGTGGTAGCACACCATCTCGCGCCCGCGGAAGGGCAGGGCGTCGGCCATCCACCCGCCCAGGCGCGCCAGGAGCGGCTGTCCCTGGAAGGGCGTGCGCGCCAGGAAGTCGAGCAGCCGGTCCGAGCGCGCGAGGTCGAGGAGCGCGGCCGGCGTGAGGATGCGCACCAGCTCCTCGCCGAAGGTGGCGCGCAGCACCCGCAGCTCGAAGTCCCGCTGCCGCTCGGCGTAGTAGTCCGCGCCCGCGGCGTCGACGCGCTGCAGGCCGGCGAGGATGTTCCGCGAGATGAGGATCGCGTTCACCGGGTCGGTGTGGATGTGCGGGTTGCCGAGCACGTGGATGTCGCCCTGCGCGCGCGAGAACGAGGCGGGCACTTCGAGGAGGCGGATCCCCGGCCAGGCGGGCACGTAGCCCGGCCCGCCCTCGCGCACCCGCGGATTGCCGGCGCGGTCGAGCAGCGCGGGGACCCAGAGCTCGAGGTCCATCCCCGTCGTGACGAAGAGATCCGCGCCGCGCAGCAGCGGCACGAAGCTCGGGCGCGGCTGGACGAAGTGCGGGTCCTCGTCGCCCTGCGCGACCGCGGTGACCGTGGCGCGCTCGCCGCCGACCTCGCGGGCGATGGCGGCATAGGTGGTGAGCGTGGTGACCACGCGCACGGGCGGCGGCGCGGCGAGCGCGGCCGCGAGCAGGAGGGCGCCGGTCGCGGCCATCAGAACAGCTCGTGCTTGTGGGGCCCCATCGCGAAGACCGCCTGGAGCGTGAGCCGTCCGGTGGTGCCGCCGGCGGGCGATCGCGCGTGCTCGTAGCCCGCGCGGACAAACACGAACTCCGACTGCCACCAGGTGAGGGTCGGGGTCACCGCCCACTCGGTCACGAGCGTGCCCGGGTCGGGCGACTGCGCCCGGTCACCCCGCAGGCCGAGGATCCAGCGGCGGTCCAGCCGCCACGTTGCGGACACGAAGCCGCCCAGGCGCGTGCGGTCGAAGGCGTCGGGGGCGGCGAGCGCGAAGCGGCGGCGCAGCGCCCACAGCTCGCCGCGCACCGTGAACTCGCGCTGGAGCGCGCGGTCGGGAGGGCGCCAGCTGAAGCGCGCCGCGGCCACGCCGAGGGTGGTGGTGAGCGCGGTGTCCGGATTGCCGGAGACGCGGCCGGAGAGGCTGACCTGCGCGTACGTCGAGCGGGTGAGCTGCCAGAAGCCCAGAAGCTGCCCGGTGAGCGCGGGCCGCGTCCCGCCCACCTCGAGCACCTCGTTCCCGCCGGTGGTCGCCTGGAGCGTCAGCTCGTACGCCCCCGCCCGCCCCGAGAAGGGGAGGGGCCAGTACACCGAGAGGCCGTCGCCGGCGACACCTTCCTCACCCGCGTACCGGCGGAGCACCAGCGGGTAGTCGTCCTCGGGCAGCGCGTGCAGGTGCCAGCGGTTCAGCTCGCCGACGGTCTGACGGAAGCGTCCGACGTCGAGGCGCGTGTGCCCCGGGAGGCCGGACCAGTACACGTACCCCTCCTCGACGGAGAGTTCGCCCTCCTCCGCGGCGATGAACACCTTCGCCACGGAGTAGGGGTCCAGCGCCGACTGGAAGCCGACCTCGAACTCGCGGGCCACGAAGTTGTCGGCCTGGGGACCGGGCCGCCACGCCGTCGCCCGGACGTCGCCGGTCACGCTGATCTCGGGGTTCAGGGCGTTCAGGCCGAGCCGCGCCTGGCGCGGCCCAGCGGGCGGGGAGTCGGCCGCCGCCGCGGCCGCCGCGGCGCGCAGCGCGGCGATCTCGTCGCCGGGCGGCGTGTCCGGGCGCACGCCCGCGCGCATCAGGCTGTCCACGCGGGCCTGGAGCACGCGCAGCGCCGCCACGAGGGAGTCGAGGGTGCGCTGCTGGCGCCGCATCGCGGAATCGGGCGGCACGCCCTGCGCGGCCGCCGTGCTGGCCAACGTGATCGCCGCCGCCGCGATCGCCGCGGTCCGCCGGAAGTGATCCATGGATGCAACGTCCTCGCTGTCCGGGGTCGGCCCGGCGCGGCGTGCGCCGGGCGGGGTCAGACGGTGAGGGCGGGCGGGGCTCGGCTGGACGGGGTGTGCCGCGGTCCGAACGGCGGGACGGCGGCGGGCTGGGCGCCGTCCGTGAAACGGGTGATGGACGTCCCGACCGGGACGCGCACGCCGGCGGCGACGCGGGCGCGCACCGATGAGAGGATGCAGGCCATGCACGTCGCCGGGCGATGCACCCGCACGCAGCCGTCGTGCGCCGCCTCCACGGCCCCCGCGGTGGCCGGGCGCTCGGTCATCGCCTCGAGCACGGGGGCGAGCGCGAACACCACCAACTGCGTGGCGGCGAGCGCCAGGGCGAGGCGCCGAAGCCGTGGGCGGGAAGAGCCGTTCACAGGATACCCGAAATGTAGCCCTTCTACGTCTGGAGGACCCCGATGTTCCCGCGGGACCAGGCCCGCAGGCGGCGCAGGGCGCGCCGGTCGTTCGTCACCATGTCGTCGCCCTTCGGGGTTTCGATGACCTTGATGACGCCGCGGAAGCGCGCCTCGGTCATGATGCGCCGGAACACCTCGCGGCCGAGCCGCCCCTGTCCGATCTGCTCGTGGCGGTCGAGACGGCTCCCACGGCCCCCCTTCGCGTCGTTGAGATGCAGGACGGCGAGGCGCTCGCGTCCCAGGTGGCGGTCGAGCGCGTCCCAGACGCCGTCGAAGTCGTCCACGAGGTCGTAGCCTGCGGCCCAGAGGTGGCAGGTGTCGGCGCAGAAGGCGATGCGGTCGCGAGCCGGGGCCGGCATCCCGTCCACCAGCGCGGCCAGCTCCTCGAACCGGGAGCCGAGCGCCGTGCCGCTCCCGGCGGTCGTTTCGATGGCGATGCGCACCGCACCGTCCACCGCGTCGAGGCAGCGGGCGTACGCCTTCGCGTTGCGGGCCAGGCCCGCCCGGCGGTCGTCGAGGTAGTTCCCGGGGTGCGACACCACCCACCGGATGCCGAGCGCCTCGCAGCGGCGCAGCTCACCCGTGAGGCACGCCTCGGAGCGGCGCCGCATCGCGGCGTCGGGCGAGGCGAGGTTGATGAGGTAGGAGTCGTGGCTCGTGACGGCGGCGATGCGGTGCACGGCACAGGCGTCCCGGAAGCGCCGGACCGTGTCGGCGGTGAGCGCCGGCTCCCGCCACCGGCTCGGCGGCTTGGTGAAGACCTGGATCGCCGTCGCACCGATGGCGCGGCCCCGCTCCGGCGCGCGGTCCACACCGCCCTGCGTGGAGACGTGCGCGCCCAGCAGGTCGGGAGGCGCGCCGTCCGGACGCGGCGTCGTGGCGGCGGGGAGCCGCCGCGCGGTCATGCGCCGCGCTCGCCCAGCAGCCGCCGGAACACCGACAGGCGCGGGCCGCTGCGCTCGGCGAGGGCCGCCTCGGCGTCGGCGGCGCGGCGCTCGATCTCCAGCTTCGCCACGCGCAGCCGCTCGACGAGCTCGCGCTCGCGCTCCAGCTCGGCGCGCAGCCGCTCGATGTCGTCGAGGCCCGGCGCCGCGGCGCCGGCATCGGCGTCCTGCGTTGCGGCCGCCGGGGCCGCGGTGGTGGTGGCCGGGATCGCCGCCCGCGCGGACGGGTGCGCTCCCAGGTTCCCGGCGATCGCCGTCAGCACCCGATCCTGACTCTCGATGACCTCGGCGAGCCGCACGATCTCGCGCGCGATCTGCCACAGCGCCCCGCGCTGCTCCCGCTCGCCGTCAAGGATCGCGGCCAGCAGATCCACGTTGGAGACCTGGTCGGGGTGCTGCCGCCGCACGACGCGACCGGCGCGCCGTGGCTCCATCGGGACCGCCTCGCCCCCCAGACCGGCGAGCACCGCGCCGCGCGCGCGGCCCGCGGCGTAGCCGTCCGCGATCCTGCGCAGGACCTCGACGGCGGGCTCCGGGTAGCGGCGCCGGCGCCCCATCCCGACCGTCGGGACAAGGTCGGGGAACGCGTCCCGGTAGTAGCGGACCGTGGATTCGGGGAGGCCCAGGCGCTCGGCGATGGCGCGGAGCGTGAGCAGGCCGTCACTGGACATGGATCGGAAGCTGACCGCAGGAACGCAGGAGCGCAACCGCGATGTTGCGGGCTCAGGCCTCCACGGCTCGGCCTCGCCAGTCCCGGCCGCAGCGGGGGCAGTGAAGGCCGCCTCCGTCGGGCTCATCGAGGGCGTACTCCAGGGCACGGCCGCAGGTGCAGGTGGCGCTGAGGGTGTCGTACCCGCAGCCGATGCAGATCTGGTCGTCCGGATCGTAGCGGCGGAAGCGACCGCAGGTCGCGCAGACCTTGATGATGCGGCGGTCGGTCACCGGCGCTGACGCAGCCAGGAGACGGGGTCGAGCGCCTGCCCGCCCTCGCCGCGGATCTCGAAGTGGAGATGGGGACCCTGGTCGGCGTTCGCGCCGCCGGTCCGGCCGATCGTCTGGCCGCGCTCGACCGACTGCCCCTGGCGCACTTCGGCGGCGGAGAGCTGGCCGTAGAGGCTGTAGTAGCCGCCGCCGTGGTCCACGAGGACGGCGAGCCCGTACGTGCCGAGCTGCTGCGCGAGGCGGACGGTGCCGGCGGCGATCGCGCGCACCGGGGTGCCGGCCGGGGCCGCAATCCCGATGCCGTTCCAGCGGATGGTCGTGCCGTCGGGCCCGGGCTGGCGGCCGAAGTTGTAGATGATCTCGCCGTTGACCGGCCAGTCGAGCAGGCCGAGGTCGGCGGTGCGCAGGCGAGCGGGGGCGGCCGGCGTGCGCCGGCCCGCCTCGGCGGCGCGGCGGCTGCGCTCGAGGGCGGCGATGATGTCGTTGAGGCGAGCTTCGTCGCGCGCGAGCTGCTGGAGCCGGACGCGGGTGCGCTCGGCCTGCCGCTGCGACTCCTGGAGGCTGCGCTGGCGCTGCTGCTCCAGCTCGCGCAGCCGCTCGGTCTCCTGCGCGCGCTCGTCGCGCCGGTTCTCGAGGGTGTGGCGGAGGGTAAGCAGCTCGTCGCGCTGCGCGGCGACGCGGCCGCGGAGCGCCTCCACGTCGTGGAGCAGCTGCCGGTCCTGCCGCCCCAGCAGGTACAGGTACTTGTAGCGCGAGATGAGGTCCCCGAACGACTCCGCCGCGAAGAGGACCTGCACCGTGTACAGCGGGCCGCGCTTGTAGATCTCCGCGAGCCGGTGATGCAGGATCGCGCGCTTCTCGGCCAGCGCGTCCTCGGCGATCAGCAGGTCGGCGGTGGTCCGCTCGATCTGCGTGCCCATCGCCTGCACCTGGAGGTCGAGCTCGCCGAGAATCCGGCCGGAGATCTGGACCTGGCGCTCGATGGAGCCGAGTTCGGCGGAGAGCGAGTGGACGCGGCCGCGCAGCCGCTCCATCTCGGTGTTGAGCTGCTCCCGCTCGCGCCGGATCTCGGCGAGCCGCTGCTGACTGCGCTGGAGGGCGGTGTCGGGCGGCTGCTGCGCGGCGGCGGGCGCCGCGGCATACAGGAGGGCACAGAGGCACAACGGCACGGAGGCACGGAGCGCGCCAGGCGAGGCCCCGTGCCGCCGTGCCCCCGTGTCTCCGTGCCTCCTACACACGGCGCAGGTGCCGTCCCACGGACACCAGGCTCCCCACGAGACCGATGAGGCCGCCGGCGAGGATGCCGAGCGTGGCCTGGAGCGGCGTGAAGAAGGTGGCGCGCAGGAGCAGGGAGTCCACCATGCGCCACGCGGCCCAGGAGAGGCCGATGGCCGCGCCGCCGCCGAGGAGGCCCTTCACGAGCCCTTCGAGGAGGAAGGGGAGGCGGATGAAGCCGTCGGTCGCGCCGACCAGGCGCATGATGGCGATCTCGCGGGCGCGCTGGAGCACCGACATGCGGATGGTCGTGCCGATGATGATGATGGCGACGAGGGCGAACGCCGCGCCGATGACGGTGCCGACGGCGGCAGCGATGGCCCGGAGCCGGTCCAGCTTCTCGACCCAGTCGCGTCCGTAGCGCACGTCGTCCACGAAGGCGAAGGCCCGCAGCCGCTCGGCGACGGCCTGCGCGGTGGACGCGTTCCGGAAGGGGGGCCGGAGCTGGATGTCGAGCGAGCTCGGCAGCGGGTTGGCCTCGAGATCCTGGAAGATGTCCTGGAACTCGGCCAGCTCGCGGCGGGCCCGGGCCAGCGCAGCGGCCTCGGAGACGTACTCGACGCGCTCGACCTCGGGGAACGCCTCGATGTCCCGCGAGGCGAGGGTGACGGTCTCGAGCGGGGTACCGCGGCGGAGGTAGGCGACGACCTCGACGCGCTCGGCGACCGTGCCGATCGTGACGCGCAGGTTCACCGCCACCAGGCCGAAGAGGCCGAACACGAACAGCGAGAAGGCGATGGTCGTGACGGAGAGGACGGAAAGCAGCGGGGCCCGCCGGAAGGCCAGGGCGGTCTCGCGGACGACGAGCCTCACGCCCCGCCCTCCCCGGGCGCCGGCGACTCCTCGGCGGAGTCGTACACGACGCGCCCGTGCTGTAGCTCGATGTGGTGCGCGCCGGGGAGGCTCTTGACCAACTCGAGGTTGTGCGTCGCCATGAGCACGGCGGTGCCGCTGGCATTGATGTCGCGGAGCAGCTGGAAGACGCCGCGGGCGGCGCGCTCATCGAGGTTGCCGGTGGGCTCGTCGGCGAGCAGCACGAGGGGGTCGTTGACCAGCGCGCGGGCGATGGCCACGCGTTGCTGCTCGCCCCCGGAGAGTTCGTTGGGGTACTGGTTCGCCTTGGCGGCGAGGCCCACCTGGGTGAGCACCCGGCTCACCTTGGGTCCGATCGTGGTGCGGCGCGCGCCGGTGACCTCGAGGGCGAAGGCCACGTTCTCCTCGGCCGTTCGGTCGTCGAGGAGGCGGAAGTCCTGGAACACGATGCCGAGCCGGCGGCGCAGGTGCGGCACCTCGCCGGGCGTGACGCGGCCGGTGGCGAAGCCCGAGACGCGGACCTCGCCGGCCGTCGGCAGCTCCGCGAGGTAGGTCAGGCGCATCGCCGTGGACTTCCCGGCGCCGCTGTGCCCCGTGAGGAAGGCGAATTCGCCCTTGCGCACGTGGAACGACACGCCCTGGAGGGCCGCGCCGGTCTTCGGGTAGTCCTTGGTGACGTCGCTGAACTTGATCACGGCCGCAATGTAGGAGCGGGCTCAGGCCGCGGCGAGGCCGCGCTCCAGGTCGGCGATGAGGTCGTCCGGGTCCTCGAGACCCAGGGAAAGACGCAGGAAGCCGTCGGGGACGCCGGCGGCGGAGCGCTGCGCCGGGGTCATCGCCGCGTGCGACGTGTAGCGTGGCTCGGAGACGAGGCTCTCCACGCCGCCGAGGCTGGGGGCGTGGGTGATGAGCGCGAGGGCACGCAGGCAGCGGTCGGCGGCGCGGGCGCCGCCCGCCAGCTCGAGCCCGACCATCCCGCCGAACCCCTCGAGGGTGCGCGCCGCGAGCGCATGGTCGGGGTGCGAGGCGAGGCCGGGGTAGTGCACGCGCCGCACCTTCGGGTGCGATTCCAGCCACTGGGCGACTGCGAGCCCGGTCGCGTTGTGGCGCGCCATCCGGACCGCCAGCGTCTTGAGGCCGCGCTCGACCAGCCACGCGGCGTGCGGGTCGAGCGCCTGGCCCCACACGCGCATCCGCGCGCGGACCTCGTCCACGAACGGCGCCGTCCCCGCGACCGCGCCGGCGATGACGTCGGAGTGACCGTTCAGGTACTTCGTCACCGAATGGATCACGACGTCCGCCCCGTGCTCGAGCGGGCGGAAGTTGATCGGCGTGGCGAACGTCGAGTCCACCAGCAACGGCACGCCGCGCTCGCGCGTGAGCTGGCTCAGCCAGTCGAGGTCGAGCACGCGCATCGTCGGGTTGGTGGGGGTCTCCACGAAGATGGCCCGCGTGGTGCGGCGGAACCGACTGCGCCATTCGCGGGGGCGCTCCGGGCTGATGAACGTCACCTCGATGCCGAGCCGGGCGAAGTCCTCCGTGAAGAGCCGCCGCGTCCCGCCGTAGATCCACTCGCTCGAGAGGAGGTGGTCGCCGGGGCGCAGGATCGCCAGATGCGCCAGCGCTGTCGCCCCCATCCCGCTGGAGACGAAGATCGCGGCCTCCGCGCCCTCGAGGAGCGCGAGGCGGTCGGCCAGCCGCAGCTGGTTGGGGTTGTTCCCGTAGCGCGTGTAGAGGACGTCGTCCGTCGGACCGAACGGGCTGACGAAAGTGCTGGACTGGACGATCGGGGCGGCGACGCTCTCGGGCGCTTCGCGCGGGCCGGGCGTCCCGTGGATGGCGAGCGTGGCCGGACCGGGGCGGCGGCGGGCCATGCGTCAGGCGGCGCTGAGCGGGCGGTAGTGCTCGGCCTCCCGGAGCACCAGGCGGCGCCCCGTCAGCTCGGCGAGGGTGCCCTGCACGGCCTCCAGCGGCCACGCCAGGTCGGCCGCCAGCTCCTCGGGCGCGGCGCCGCCCCGCTCCGCCAGGCGCTCGAAGGCGACCTGCGTCTCCTCGGCCACCGCGCCGATCAGCCGGATGCGGCCGCTCGTCTCCGCCACCAGCGCGAGGTCGCGGCGCCGCAGCACCTCGTCAATGTCGTCCAGCTGGTCGTCGGTGAGCCCGCGGATCAGGAAGAACGCGTCGCGCGCCGCTTCGACCGCCAGCGAGTCCGCCACCAGCTGCGCGACGATCTCGTCGGCGCAGGAGCAGTCGATGATGCGCACGTCGGTGAAGTCGAGGACGACGACCGTGCGGCCCGTCAGGGCCGCGAGCTCGGACTCGATGGAGGTCCGCACCGCCCGGCCGGTCGGGCGCGTGACGAGGTCGGGCTGCACGCTGGGCAGCGCCCGCGCCAGCATGGTGCGCACGTCGATCTGGCGGATCACGGCGTCTCCTCCGCCCCTGCCGGGATGACCAGCTGCACTTGCGCTCCCGGGAAGGACGGCAGTTGCTCGCTCAGCGGAACGTCCTCGTCCCACGGCGGCACGATGGCGATGCGGGCCGTGCCGCTGCGGATCCCGATCTTCCCCTGCCAGCGCGCGAGGTAGCGGCGGATCCCCGCCAGTCCCTGGCCGCGGCCCGGGTCGCGGAAACGGCTCACGTTCTGGAGCAGCGCCGCCTGGAGCGCCGCCGCGTCCCCCCACCGTTCGCCGTAGCGCTTCCCCTGGGTCGGTTCGAGCGTATGTCGGAAGCCGACGCCGGCGTCGGCCACCGCGATCACGACCACGCGCTTGCCGAGGCGCCGCCACGTGTACGCGTGCACGGCGACCCAGCCGCCGGTGCCGGCGTGCTCCACAATATTCTGACATGCCTCCGAAAGCGCCATACCGAATCCCATCGTGGCCTTCGGATCCAGTCCCAGCTCGGTCGTCAGGATCTCCGCCGACCGCTCCTGGATGTGGTGGACGACGGCGTGCACGTCCTCGGCGGCCCGGATCGGCGTGACCTCGAGCAGCACGCTGCTGTCCGCGGCCCGGACCCGCGGCACGGTGCCGTGGATCTCGTAGAGGCTCTGCGCGTGGCTGAAGAAGCCCATGCGGGCCCAGAAGTGCGCCTTGTCGCGGTCGGCGGGGGCCGTCAGCAGGGCCGGGCGGCCGAGCCGCTCGTGCAGCGCCTGGCCGGCGGCGAGGAGCCCGACGAGGCCGTAGGGGGAGATCCACTCGCAGGCGTGCGCGTCCACGAGCACCCGCGCCGCCCCCTCGGCGCGGGCGAAGCCCTCGGCGAACTGGTCGAACGACCAGTCGTCGAAGCGCTGCGGGACCTCGATGACGGCGGTCACGGGGCGAGCGCGCCCTGGAGCGCTCCACGGAGGTGGTGTTGCAGGCCGGTGGCGCCGCGGTAGGAGACGTTGCGGCGCGCCATGGCGTTGGCGTCGGCGATCGCCGGCTCCAGCGCGGTGCCGGTGA
>CAYLJK010000039.1:0-10692 GCA_964383975.1 uncultured Gemmatimonadales bacterium
GGCCCGCGCTGTTCCGCCAGCCGGCGCCGACCTACGTGCTCTACGGGATGGTCGCGGTCGTGTGGCTGGTCCTCTCGCGCACGCGACTGGGGCTCGCGGTGCGTGCGACGGGGGAGGCGCCCGAAGCAGCAGCAGCCGCGGGGATCGGCGTGCAGCGCCTCCGCATCGGGGCGACGCTCACCGGCGGGCTGTGCGGCGGCCTCGCGGGTGCCTCCCTCGTCCTCGCCCAGGCGGGGACGTTCGCCGAGCGGATGACGGCGGGGCGCGGCTTCATCGCCATCGCGATCGTCGTGCTGGGGCGCTGGCATCCGGCGGGGGTGTTCGTCGCGGCGCTGGTCTTCGGCGCGGCAAGCGCGCTCCAGTACGTCTTCCAGGCGGTGGGCGTCGCAGCGCCCTATCAGATCTTCCTCATGGCGCCGTACGTCGTCTCGCTGCTGGCCCTCGCGGGCGTCGGTGGGCGGGCGCGCGCGCCCGCGGTGCTCGGTCGCGCGTGGGAGGCGGGTTGATCGGACCGCTGCTCCGTTCGCCGCGCCGCGGGCCGCGCTCCATCCCGCTGGCCCCCGACAGGGTGCGGCGGGCGCGGAACCGCATCACCGACCTCGCCGAGCTGGCGATGGCGCCCTTCGCGCGGTGGGAGCGTGAGCGGCTGGTGGAAGAGCGTCCGGCGTTCCACGTCCGCGGCCTCGATCCGGTGTTCGACGGGTACCGCGTCGCGTTCCTCACCGATCTGCACCTCTCGCCGCTGGTGCCGGCGTGGTGGCTCGCGCGGGCGGTGGAGCGGACGGTGGCGTGGGGAGCGGATCTGATCGCGCTCGGCGGGGACTTCATAGACGACGATCCGCATTACGTGTCCGGCCTCGCCGCGATCCTGCAACCGCTCCGGGCTCCGGACGGCGTGGTCGCGGTGCTCGGCAACCACGACCACTATGTGGACGCGGCCGGTGTGCGCGGGCAGTTGGCGCTCGCCGGCGTGCGCGAGCTGTACAACACGCCACTGCTGGTCCGCCGCGGCATCGCGACGCTCGCGGTGACCGGTGTCGGCGACCTCCAGTGCGACGCCATTGACTTCACGGCCGCCTGCGCCGGGGTGCCGGCGAACGTGCCGCGCTTGGTTCTCTCGCACGACCCCGACGTCTTCGCCTACTGGCCGCGGGAGGTGCGGATGGACCTCATGCTCTCCGGTCACACCCACGGCGGGCAGGCGTGGCTCCCCCTGCTCGGGCCCCCGTTCGTCCCCTCCCAGTTCGGCTTCCGCTATCTCCAGGGCTGGCACCGGGAGGGGGAGCGGCAGCTCTACGTCTCCCGCGGTGTGGGGGCCAGCGGCGTCCCTTTCCGCTGGAAGTGTCCGCCGGAGCTCACGTTAGCCACGCTGCACCCGGCCCCCCCTTGACACCGCAGGCGGCCGTGCTACTGTATTAGTACACCGATACAGTGGCTGGGAGTGTGTTCCGCCAGATTGATGCCCGCAGTCCCATCCCGCTGTACGTGCAGATCGCCGACCGGATCCGGATCGCGATCGCCACGGAGGAGCTGCGGGCGGGTGAGTCGCTCCCGTCGGTGCGGCAGTTGGCGGCGCAGCTGCGGGTGAACCCGGCGACGGTCGTGCAGGCCTACCGCGAGCTGGAGCAGGCGGGCGTGGTCGAGAGCCGGCAGGGAGCCGGGACCTACGTGCGGGACGTCGCGGAGTCGAAGCGGGACGCGGAGCGCCAGCGTGAGGCGCGGCGGCTAGTGCGCCGGCTTATCCAGGAGGCGGCGCTGCTCGGCGTGGCGCCGGACGAGCTGGACGAGGCGTGGAGGCAGGAACGGAGGGGACGGACCGCATGACCAACGCCATCGAGACCTGGGATCTCTGCTACCGGGCGGGGAAGACGTTCGAGCTCCGGGACCTCACGGTGAAGGTGCGCGAGGGCTCCATCTACGGCTTCCTGGGCCCCAACGGGGCGGGGAAGACGACGACGATCAAGCTGCTGATGGGGATGCTGCGTCCCGATAGCGGCCGGATCACGGTGCTGAGCCGGCCGGTGCCGCAGCAGCTACCGGTGGTCCTCGGCGACGTGGGCTACGTGCCGGAGCGCCCGCACCTCTATCCGTTCATGCAGGTGAGGGAGGCGATCCGATATCACGCGGCGTTCTTCCCGCGGTTCGACGTGCCGTACGCGGAGGAACTGCTCGAGCAGTTCAACCTGCCGCCGACGGGGCGGCTCTCGCGGCTCTCGAAGGGGGAGATGGGGAAGCTGCACGTGCTGCTCGTGCTGGCACAGCGGCCCAGGCTGCTCATCCTCGACGAGCCGACGGACGGCCTTGACCCGGTGGTGCGGCGCGACGTGCTCAGCGCGCTCCTCGACTTCTGCTCGCAGGGCTCGGCGACGGTGTTCATCTCGAGCCACCTGGTGCACGAGTTGGAGCGGATCTGTGACTGGGTGGGCGTGCTGGACCGCGGGCGACTCGTCGCCGAGCTGCCGATGCACAGCTTCAAGAGTGGGATCAAGCGCATCCGCGTCGAGAACCCGCCGAGCCTGGTTGGGGACACGCCGTTCGTGCTCGTCGCACGGGAGACGACGGCGATGGACGAGATCTGGGTGGTCCGCGGCTGGCAGGCGCCGATGGCCCAGTGGTTCGAGGGCGCCGGGGCTCGGGTGAAGGAGATCGCGGACCTCGACCTGGAAGAGGGCTTCGTCGAGCTGCTGCGCGCCGCGCGCGTGCCGGCGGCGTGAGGAGGTGAAGATGCGGATGTTCACGCAGGTCCTGCGGGCCCAGTGGCACCAGGCGCGTGCGCTCGTCGTGCTCTTCGCGCTCCTGGCGTTCGCGGTACCGCTGGTCACCGTGATGTATGGCGGAGGGCTGCGCACGGAGCCGGCGTTCCGGGTCTCCTGGTGGCTCACTACGTCCGCCAACGTCGGCGCGGCCCTTCCGGTCATCGCGCTGGCGCTGGGCGTGCTCCTGGGAATGGTCACGTGGAGTGCGGACCAGGCCGGGCGTCACGTCTACGCGATGGCGCTGCCGCTGCCGCGGTGGCGGTTCGTGCTGCTGCGTTTCGGGGCCGGGATGGTGCTGCTCGCCGTGCCGGTGGCGGCGCTGCTGGTCGGCGGCCTCATCGCCACGGCCGCGGTGAAGCTGCCTGACGGCATCCACGCGTACCCGGTGGCGCTCACCGCCCGCTTCGGCCTCTCGGCGTTCGTGTGTTTCGCGATCTTCTTCGCGATCTCGACGGCCACGCGGCGCGCGGCCCTGATCACGCTGGGGGGCATCGTCGGGCTGACCGTGGCCGACCTGCTTCTGACGGCGTTCGAGCAGGAGGCGGTCGTGGTCGAGTGGGCTTTCCAGATCCTCACCACCTGGCCGGGGCCGCTCGCGATCCTGATCGGGCGCTGGGCGCTGTTCGATGTCTAGGGCCTTCTTCAGCGCGGTCGCGATGGTGGCCGCGGCGCTCGCCGGCGCGCCGGGGGCAACCGCGCAGGCGCTGAGCCGCACGCCCTCCACCGAGCTGCGGGCCCGGCTGGCGCGCCTCGAGCAGGACGCGCCGGGCCCACCGGGGGCCGGTGCGGCGCGGGAATCGCGGACCACGTGGGCTGTTGTGCGGAGCGGCGACGTGGCGCTCGCCGTGCCGGGTGACGTGCGAGTGGACCGCGCGCAAGTCCTGGCACGCGCCCTCGACTCGGTCGTGACCACCGCGGGGCTGCCGCCACGGGGCTTCGTCCGGGGCCGCATCCTCGTCCTGCAGCCGATCGATGCGCGGCCGTTCGCCACGGAGGAGCGGGACCTCAAGGAGCGCCAGCCGGTGTACTTCGACGCTCGGCCGGTGGACCTGGGGTACGGGACGCTGCCGGCACCGGCGCTCGCGCTCCAGCAACAGTTCCACGAGACGCTGGACCCGGTCTGGCGCGGGTGGGCTCCCTGGGACCTGGGCATCGCCTGGTCCCGGGACATGGAACGGCGCACGGCGATCGTCGCCGTGACGCAACCGGGCTCGCGGGTCGGTGAACGATGTCTTGCGGGGGAGGTCGCCGCGTGCCGGCTCTACCTGGGCGTGGACGACGACGTCCTGCCGTACCGGACGCGATACGCGGTCTCGGAGCTGCGGGCGCGCGCGGAGGAGGTGCGCTGGGCGAACACGCCGGACCTCCTCGGCTGCCGGCGCGGCGACGACGCCACGTGTATCGCGTGGGCGGAGCGGTCCGGCTGGGTCAGGCTGGTGCCGGCCTCGGGCGGAGCGCGGGCAACGTTGCTGAGATCGGTGGCGGTCTTGCATGGCCCCGACGCATTGCGGCGCGCGCTCGCGGACACGTCCGGTCCGGTCAGCGAGCGGCTGTCGCGCGCGTCTGGAGTGCCGGTGGACTCGCTGATGGTCCAGTGGCGCTACTGGGCGCTGAGCGGGGGGAACCCGGAGCGGGTGCGCGCCGGGATGGGTGACATCGTTGCCGCCCTGGCGACGGCCGCACTCCTCGCCTACCTGGCCACGCGGAGCACGCCATGGACATGAACCGGTGGTTGGTGCCGGGCACGGCGCTGGCGGCCGGCCTGCTCGTCGTGGCGCTGTTGCCGCCGCGGACGTGTCCGTCCACGCGGAGCGAGGTCGAGGACGCCTCCCTGGCCGCGTCCCTCTCGTGTCCGCTGTGGTACAGCCCGCCGCGGCGGCACGAGCGGCAGGCCCGCACCGCGCTCAACCGCATCCAGACCGAACTGCGGCTTCGGGCGCTCGCGGACACGATCCTGCGTCCTGGCGGACGGTTGCGCCGCTGGTCCGCCTCGGGCCTCACCGTGGTCACCGACCCGATGATACCGGCGGAACGCGCCCGGCAGCTCCTGGCGCGGGCGGAGCAGGAATACCATCGGTTCGGCGGCACAGGCCCGGCCGCAGTACCGCTCGTCCTTGCGGTTGTTCGCGAACCGCCTGTGACGGGCTGGGGGGTGAGCGAGGGGTCGCGCAGCCCGGTCTTCGTGACGCGCGGGACGGATGGCCGCGCTACGTGCGTGTCGGCGTTCCTCTTCCCCGACGCGGGCGCGCTCCAGCGCCGGCTCGGCGGCCTGTGGAACCGGGACGAGGTGTTGGGGTGGTGCGCGCTCTACGCCCGCTTCGGCGATCCCGGTCCGCACATCGAACGATGGCTCGGCGTCGCCACGACGTTCTCCTGGCTGCGGTGGGCCCCGGTCCGACGCGTCGGCGTTCCTGTTGTGGAGCGGGAGAGCCCGTGGGATCCGGCCTCACGCACCTGCCTCGTCACCGGCAGGCTGTGCACGCTGCTGGTCGGCACGGACGTAGCCGAGGTGCGGCGCTACTGGGGGGAGTGGGATGCGTGGCAGACACGTGCGCGGCTGCGTGCGTTCATCGAGGACCAGGCCGCGCGCTCACCGGCGCCGTTCGCGGCGCTGTGGCGCAGCGCCCTCCCCGTGCACCAGGCGCTGGCCGCCGCCTACGGCCAGCCGGCCGACAGCGTGATCCATCACTGGGCGCGGACGCGCTTCGAAGAGCCGCGCCGTTCCGGCGCGCCGAAACGCGTCCTGCTCGCCAGCACGCTCTGGGTCGCCCTCGCGCTCGCCGCGGCGGCCGCGGCGGGGAAGTTCCGGACCGCCGACTAGCGCCGGTTCTCCCGGACGACGCGCGCGTTGCGCCGGAGGCCGGCGGGACGCGCGCGTTCCAGCGCTCGGCCGCCGAACACCTCATCGAAGCGCCGGTCGTCCATCGCTTCGATCTCCTCCAGCGTCGGCCAGTCTCCCGCGGGTCGCGGGTGGTAGGCCGCCTCGCGCGCCGCCCGGGCGAAACGCACGTTCCACGGGCACACCTCCTGGCAGATATCGCAGCCGAAGAGATGCTCGCCGATCGCCGCCCGCAGGTCGGACGGCGGCTCCGAGCGCGCCTCGATGGTGAGGTAGGAGATGCATCGCGTGGCGTCGAGGACGCGCGGCTCAGGGAAGGCGGCGGTGGGACATGCGTCAAGACAGCGGGTGCAGGTGCCGCAGCGATCCGCCTCGAATGGCGTATCCCTGGCCAGTTCCAGATCGGTGGCCAGACACCCGACGAACATGAACGAGCCGAGCTTTGGATGGATGAGCATCGTGTTCTTCGCCATCCATCCCAGGCCAGCACGGCTGGCTAGTTCGCGCTCCGGCAACGGGCCGGCGTCCACGAACACCTTGAACCAGCCGGTTCCAGCGGCCTCGACGAGTCGGCGGCCCAGCTCGCGCAGCCTGGTGACCATAACATGGTGATAATCATCGCCTTGAGCGTATCTCGCCACGCGGTAGCCTGCAGCGCCGACGCACTCTGGCCAGTAGTAGTTGTGAAGCACTACTACTATTGACCGCGCCCCGGGAGCGGCCAGCGTCGGCCGCCTTCGCTTCGCAGCCTGGCGGTCCATGTAGCGCATCTCGCCGTGCATCCCGTGGCTCAGCCAGCGGGTGAGAGCCTCGCCGTAGGCCGAGGGACCGGGGTGCGTGATGCCGCAGGCGTCGAAGCCGAGTTCGGTGGCAGCCTGCCTGGCAAGGCGAGAGAGGGCCTCCGGCGTCACCACCGCCGCATCAGGTCGCGGCGCCAGCGGGCGAAGCGCAGGACGTCGCGGACGCTGGGCAGCGCGGACTCGTCGCCGTAGGCGGTGTACATCCGCCAGTGGATGTACTCGGGCGGCGGAAGCGGAAGGAACGGCGGCCGGCGGTACCAGTCTCGTCGTCGGAAGGCCCACGCCAGGGTGAGGAGATCGAGCGCGACGCGCGGGTTGATGACCGCGCGCGCCGTGAGGGCGAGAGCGAGCGATGGCCACGATGGCATTCTCCCGTATATTCCGCCCCGTTCCCGCATCGAGGCAAGAGCCATCATGACCGACGGTCGTATCAGGCGTAGCGGCCCCACACAGGACGAGCAGCTCCTCATCTCGCCCGTCGCCCTCCCCGAGCGGCGGCTCATGTCGTCGGATCCCTGGCGGGTCCTGCGCATCATGGGCGAGTTCGTGGAGGGCTTCGATACCCTCTCCACCGTGCGCAACTCCGTCACGATCTTCGGCTCGGCCCGCACCCAGGCGGGGGAGCCGGAGTACCTCTCCTGCGTCCACACGGCGAAGCGCCTGGCGGAGGAGGGGTTCACCATCATCACCGGCGGCGGGCCGGGGATCATGGAAGCGGGGAACAAGGGGGCGAAGGAGGGCGGCGGCCGCTCCATCGGGCTCAACATCGAGCTGCCCTTCGAGCAGCATACCAATCCGTACCTCGATACGAGCATCGAGTTCCGCTACTTCTTCGTGCGGAAGACGATGTTCGTAAAGTACTCGATCGGGTTCGTCGTCTTCCCGGGGGGCTTCGGCACCATGGACGAGCTGTTCGAGGCGCTGACGCTCATCCAGACGGGGAAGATCAAGCACTTCCCGGTGGTCCTGATGGGAACGCGCTACTGGAAGGGGCTGGTGGACTGGTTGCGCGAGACGATGGTGGCGGGGGGGAAGATCGAGCGGAAGGACCTGGAGATCTTCCAGGTGACGGACGACCCCGAGGTCGTCGTCACCGCGCTGACGCAGGCGCGGGAGCAGCTGGTGGCGCTGGCGACGCGCGAGCGGGAGAGTGGCCACGGCTTTCACGGTGTCTTCTAGCTCGGCGGCGGGTGCAGCTGAGGCGGCGCGTCCGCTGGGCGCGCCGCCCGTCCGGTACGCCCGTTACGCGCTGCTCCTCCTCACGCTCGGCAACCTGCTGAACTACCTCGACCGCAACATCATCTTCGCCCTGTTCGAGCCGATCAAGAGCGAACTCCTGGTGACCGACCAGCAGCTCGGCTGGCTCGGCTCGGCCTACGCGATCGTGTTCTCGGTGGCGTCGCTCTTCGCCGGCGTGCTCTCCGACCTCAGCTCGCGCCGCGCGGTGCTCGCGAGCGGGATGGCCCTCTGGTCGGCGTTCACGGCGATGGGCGGGATGGTGGCGACGTACACGCAGCTGTTCGTGAGCCGCGCGCTGGTGGGTGTCGGACAGTCGTCCTACCTGCCGGCCGGCCAGGCGATGCTCGCCGACTTCTTCCCGACGCGGGGCCGCGCGCAGGCGATGGGCATCTTCTGGATCGGGCTGGCGCTGGGGGGTGTGCTCGCGGTGTACCTCGGCGGCATCCTCGGGACGCTCGTGGGCTGGCGCACGGCGCTGCTCTTGGTGGGACTCCCGGGGTTGGTCTTCGCCATCTTGCTGGCGCGCATCCGCGATCCCGCCGCGCGCCCGTCGGTGCCCGGCCGTCCGCGCCGCAGCCTGCACGTCACCTGGATGGCGATCTGGCGCGCGGCGATGCCGCTCTGGGCCAGCCTGCTGCTGGCCTCGGCGGTGTTTCTCTTTCTCTCGCTCCTCCGGGGGCTGCCGCCCGACGCCGATGTGGCCGCCTTCGGCATCATCGCCGGCGCGGGCGCCACCTGGAGCGCGTTCGTCTGGGCGCGCGCGGCGCTGCGCCGCCCGCACCTCTTCGCCGTCCCGAGACCGGCAAACGTCATCGAGGAGATGGTGCACGCCGCCGGCGTCGTGCTCCGGACGCCGACGCTGATCTGGCTCTTCCTCGGCGGCGCGCTCACTTCCGCTGCGATGAACGCGCTCGTCGCCTGGTCGGCGAGCTTCCTCCAGCGGGAGCTGGGGATGACGCTCGTCGAGGCGGGCCGCCACATCGGGCCCATCGGGCTCGCAGGCGGCATCCTCGGCAGCTGGACCGGCGGCCGCCTCGGGGACCGGCTGATGGAGGTGTTACCGGGCGGGCGCGTGATCGCCGGCTCGCTCGGCTTCCTCGTCGGCGCACCGCTCTGCATGTGGATGCTGCTGATGGACAGCCGCGTCCTCTTCGGCGTCCTGTTCTTCTTCGTCGTCTTCTTCTACATGTGGTACAACGGCCCGGTCGCCGCCGTGCTCTTCGACGTGGTGCCGCGCGGCATCGGGGCGACGGTGATGGGAGCCTACGTCTTCTTCATCCACATCGCCGGCGACGCAATCGCCCTCCCGGCGGTGGGCGCCCTCTCGGACCGCATCGGCCTGCGGGCGGCGATGTTGTCGCTGCCGATGCTCGGCCTCCTCGGCGGCGTGGTGCTGCTCATCGCGCTCTTCACCGTCCGCACCGACATGGAGCGCGTCAGGTCCGCGACCGCCTGAGCAGCGGCGCCTGCATCCGCTCGACTTCCAGGCGGTAGGCGGCGACGGCCTGCTCCGCTCCCGCCGCGTCCCAGCTGAGCTCGCCTGCCAGCAGCGCCGCGACACGGGGTGCGGCCTCCAGTCCGTGGCCCCGCACCCGGTGGAAGACGTGCAGCCGCCGCACTAGCACGTCCGCGACCGAGAGCGCCATCTCCCGCCGCGCCTGGTGGACGACCTCCGCGGCGATCCACGGCCCGCCGACCAGCAACGGCTCGGCGAGCGCCGGATCCGCCGCCGCGAGGTGCGCGACCGCCGTCGCCTCCGCGCCGTACGTGCGCGCGAGGTGCTCGGCGACGGGGGCGGGCATCCCTTCGCCGACGAGGTCCTGGGCCAGGCCGGGCAGGTCGGCGATCTCGCCACCGGGAAGCGGTTCGCGGTCGGTCGGCGCGGAGCGCGGCACGTGCCGGCCGTCGAGCCGGTGCAGGGCTCGCGCGGCCGCGTCCACGACCTCGGCGCCCATGACCCGGTACGTCGTGAGCTTTCCGCCCACGATGGTGATGAGCCCGCTCGGGCTCACCTCGGTGCGATGCTCGCGCGGTACCGCCCCCGTCGCGCCGTCGCCGCTGCGCAGGAGGGGCCGCAGGCCGGCCCACGACGCGATGACGTCCGCCGCGCCGAGGCGCGCGGCGGGGAAGAGGGCGTTCGCCGAGCGCAGGAGGTAGGTGACGTCGTCGGCGTCCGGCGCGCAGTCGTCAGGCGGGAGGTCGGTGTCGGTGTCCGTCGTGCCGACGAGCGTCACGTCGCCCCAGGGGAGGAGGAACATCACGCGACCGTCGATCGGCGTGATGCACGTGACCGCGCCGGCGTTGCCCGCGCGCTCGCGCGGCACGGTGACGTGGGCACCGCGCGTGAGGCGGAGGATCGGCTCCGCACGGGGATCGTCCAACCGGCGGACCTCATCCGCCCACGGCCCCGTCGCGTTGATGACCGCGTGGGCGAGGATGGTGTGCCGCTCGCCGGTCAGGAGGTCCTCGACGTGCGCGCCGCGCACCCGGCCGCCGGCCTTTTCCAGCGCCGTGACCCGGACGTAGCTCGCGCAGCGGGCTCCGTGCCGGTGCGCCGAGCGCACGGTGGCGAGGGTCAGCCGGGCGTCATCGCATTGCGCGTCGAAGTACTGCGCGCCGCCGAGCAGGTCCTTCTCGCGCAGCTGCGGCTCGCGCCGCAACACGCCGGCGCGCAGCAGCAGGCGGTGGCGGCCCAGGTTGCGCAGCACGGCGAGCAGGTCGTAGAGCCAGACGGCGCCCCAGATCTGCCAGAGCCGCACGCGGCCGCCGCGGTGGATCGGGAAGACAAAGGCGCGCGGCCAAACGAGATGCGGCGCCGTGCGGGCCAGGACGCGGCGCTCCCGACTCGCCTCGAAGACCAGCCGGAACCACCCATGCTCCAGGTACCGGAGGCCGCCGTGGATGAGGCACGAGGAGCGGCTCGAGGTCCCCTGTGCGAAGTCGCCAGCCTCGACGACACCAGTGCGAAGCCCCCGCATCGCGGCGTCGCGCGCGGCACCGGCCCCCGTGATGCCCCCGCCGATGACGAGCACGTCGAGCGGCTCGGCGGTCATCGCCC
>CAYLJK010000040.1:0-3218 GCA_964383975.1 uncultured Gemmatimonadales bacterium
GACCGCAGGGCGTCGCGGGTCGTCGGCGCCGCGCCGGCGAGCGCGAGCAACGCCTCGTTCGACATGACGCGGAAGCTCGCGCGATCCAGGTCGGCGGCGACCGCGTCGCGCCAGTGCGCCAGCTCGCGGAGCAGCGCGAGGCCGCGCCGGGACAGCAGCCGCGCCCCCTTGATGCGCAGATACGAGTCGCCGTTGGCCTGCACCGGGGTCCAGCGGATGTGCTCCAGCTGCTCGAACTCCTCCTCGGCCCACGAGAGCCGGCCCAGCTCCTCCAGCCGCGCACGCAGCACGTCCCGCAACGCCGGCAGGTGGCGCGTGTCCATCGCCGCGTAATCGAGCATGTCGGCCGGGAGCGGGCGCCGTGACCAGTCGGCGCGCTGGAACTTCTTGTTGAGGCGGACGTCGAGGTACTTCTCGAGGAGCGCGGCCAGCCCGATCGCGGGCTCGCCCAGCAGCTGCGCGGCGACGCGCGTGTCGAAGAGCCGTCGCGCGTGGATGCCGTAGTCGCGGTCCAGCGTCCGCAGATCGTAGTCGGCGTCGTGGAAGATCGTCTCGACGGCAGGGTCCGCGATCACCGCCCCCAGCCCGGCCACGTCGCCCACCGTGAGCGGGTCGATGACCGCGGTCTCTCGTCGCGTGGACAACTGGATGAGGTAGATGCGGTCCACGAAGCGATGGAAGCTCGCCGCCTCGGTGTCCACGGCCACGAGCGGTTCGCCGGCGATGCGCTTGAGCAGCACCCCGAGTTCCCGCGGGGTGCTGATGTATCGGAAAGAGGCGCGCGCCCTCGACCCGGTGACCATCGCCGCGCGAAAAGTGCCCGCGAACGGTGGAACGGCGCAACTCCTAGGGCCTCCGGATGTCCACGTATCCACGGCAATGTGGACCGAAATGCCCACAAAACCTAGACACAGTCGCGCCACTGACAAGACAATCCAATAGAGTATCACGATAGCGACACGACGCTATTACGATAGTATCGTTATCTGTGCAGACCAAACCAGGATGTGCATCCACGCCGGTGCGGACGGAGGGCTCGCCGCCAGAGCGGCGGACGGAGCCGAAAATGGACCGGCCGCACACGGCAGCCCCCGACGTCAACGCTCGCCATCGGTAGGTGCCCCGCGCTAGGTTTCGCCGTGCCGATTCTCCCACTCTAGTGAGCGAGTCCCGGTGAGCCGACTCCCCGCTGTCCCGGTCACTGTATACCCGTACGAGTGCGACGCGTACGGTCACCTGAACGAGGCTGCGTACCTCCAGCTCTTCGAGCGCGCGCGGTGGGAGATGCTCGCGCGGGGCCCCGGGCTCGATCTGTTTCAGCGCAACCGCGTCTGGCCGGCCGTGCGCTCGGCCACCGTGGAGTTCCACCACGGCGTCTTCCCCGGCGACACGCTGGAGGTCTCCACGGAGCTCGTGAGGCTTGGCCGCACCTCGATGGAGCTGCACCAGAAGGCGGAGCGGACGCGGGACGAGGCGCTGGTCGCCGAGGCGCGGCTGGCGTTCGTGATGATCGACGGGGAGGGGCGGCCGACGCCGGTGCCGGAGGAGGTGGCGACCTTCTTCGGCCACCGGGCGACGCCGGCGGGGACCCGCGCGACGGGTGAGATGCTGCGCTACGAGGTGGGCGAGGTCTCGCTTGCGGTGGACATCCGCGGCGACGGTCCGGCGTTGCTGCTGCTCCACGGCTTCCCGCTCGACCGCACGATCTGGAAGCACCAGGTCGCGACGCTCGCCGGCTGGCGGCGGATCGCGCCGGACCTGCGCGGGATGGGGCTCTCCGACGCGCCACCGGCCGGGTACTCGATGGCTGCGTACGCCGATGACCTGGTGTGGCTCATGGACCGGCTGCGGGTCCCCAGGGCGGTCGTGGCCGGGCTCTCGATGGGCGGATACGTGGCCTTTGAGTTGCTGCGCCGCCACCGCGAGCGGGTGGCGGGTCTCATCCTCTGTGATACCAAGGCCGAGCCGGACACGGAGGACGGCCGCCGCGCCCGCGACGAGTTGGCGCAGCTCGCGCGGACGAAGGGAGCGGAGGCGGTGGCGGAGCGAATGCTCCCCCGGCTCTTGAGCGTCACGACCCAGCAGACACAGGCCCACGTGGTCCAGCAGGTGCGCGAGATGATGGTGCACACGAGCGTGCAGGGAATCGTCGGGGCGCTCGAGGCGATGCGAGACCGCCCGGACTCGACGCCGCTGCTGGCCGGGATCGAGGTGCCCACGCTCGTGGTCACGGGCCAGGAGGACGCGCTCATCCCGCCGGCCGAGGCACGGGCGATGATGGACGCCATCCCGTCCGCGGCGATGACCACGATCGCGGGGGCCGGCCACGTCCCGCCGCTGGAGGCGCCAATCGCCGTGAGCCGGGTCTTCGCCGAGTTCCTGGAGGCGGTCCGCGAGGCCTGAGGCGGCGCGAGGGGACGACACGGGGCCCGGATGCGCGCGCATCCGGGCCCCGTCGTTCAGTGGCGGCCGTCTCAGCCCTTCTTCAGCGGCTTCCCGGGCGGGTTCTCGCGCTGGAACACCTCGCGGTTCAGCGCGATGTACGACTTCCACTGCTCGGGCACGTCCTCCTCGGGGAAGATCGCCTCGACCGGGCACTCCGGCTCGCACGCCCCGCAGTCGATGCACTCATCCGGATGGATGTAGAGCATCTTCTCGTCCTCGTAGATACAGTCCACCGGGCACACGTCCACACAGGCCCGGTCCTTGGTGTTAATGCACGGCTCGGTGATGACGTACGGCACGCTGGTCTCCGGTCGGGTTCGGGGGTGCGCGGCGGCGGCTGCTGCCTGCCAAAATCCCCCCCCACCCCGGGAAGCGTCAAGTGCGCCGCGTCACGGCGCGGCCTCGCGCGATCGGCGAGCGTTCTCGCTTGCTGCCGTGCCGGTCGCGCGGCACATTGCACGTGTCCATCCCAGCCCGGAGTCCCCATGTCGGTCCGGCCACCGATCCTCTTGGCCCTTGGCTTCCTCCTCGCTGTCGTTAGCACCCTGGTGTCCGCGTGCGGCGGCGGCGACGCCGGCACCGAGCCACCAGTCGCGACGAGCATCGCCGTCACCCCGTCGAGCTTCACCCTGACAGCCATCGGCGAGACGCGACAACTGGCCGCGGCCGTGCTGGACCAGCACGGCGATACGATGCCGGGGATCAGCGTCACGTGGTCGTCGAACAACGCGCTCGTCGCGACCGTCTCGGCCACCGGGACGGTCACGGCAGTG
>CAYLJK010000040.1:3228-10675 GCA_964383975.1 uncultured Gemmatimonadales bacterium
CGTGGCGCCCCCGCCCGCCGGCGCGCTGAGCGCCACGGCGACCGCCGTGGGGAAGACCGGCGGCGCCACCGTGACGGTCGCCCAGGAGGCGTTCGCGATCGATGTCCAGGCCGGGCAGATGCAGGCGGGCACCGTCGGGGAGGCGCTGCCGATCCCGCTGGCCGTCCAGGTCCGCGACTCGCGGGCCGTGGTCGTGGCGGGTGCGACCGTGGTGTTCGCCGTGACGGCGGGCGGCGGGAGCGTGGCGCCGACCACGGTGGTGACGGACGCGAACGGCGGGGCTTCCACGACGTGGACGCTGGGGACCTCCACCAGCGGCGCGCAGACAGTGACGGCGTCGGTCACCGGCGCGGCGACGCCGGCGACCTTTACAGCCACGGCGCTGGCCGGACCGGCGGCCCAGATCGAGAAGGTGGCGGGCGACGGACAGACCTATGTCGTGAGCACCGCGGTCCCGGTGGACCCACAGGTGCGGGTGAAGGACGCCCACGGGAACCCGAAGCCCGGCGTGATGGTGCGGTTCGTGGTCGCGAGCGGCGGCGGGACCGTCAGCCCGGACAGCCAGCAGACGAACAGCCTCGGGCTCGCCACGGTGACCGATTGGATCCTCGGCGCAGCCCCGGGGACGAACACCCTGTCAGCGACCGTGAGCGGCACGGTCATCACCACGACGTTCACGGCGACGGGCGCCGCGGTGGGAGCTCCGGCCTCGGTCGCCGTGCTCTCCGGTGACAACCAGACGGCGCTCGTCGGCTACGCCACCAACCTCCGGCCGGCGGTCATCGTGCGCGACGCGGGCAACTTCCCCGTGAGCGGGGCCCAGGTGGTCTTCACGCCCAGCGCCGGCGGATCGGTCACCGCTGGGACCGTGATCACCGGCGCGCAGGGCATCGCCCAGGTGGGCTCCTGGACGCCGGGCGCCACGGCGGGCACGCACACCCTCTCGGCGGCGGTGACTTCCACTGCGCTGTCCACAGTATTCACGGCAGGGGCCGTGAACCCGTCGTACGATATCGTCATCCAGAACATCGGCCCGGCGCTTTCGCCGGCGGTGCAGGCCGCTATCGATTCCGCCCGGGCGTTCTGGCAGCGCATTATCTACCAGGACCAGACCGACGTCCCGGTGAACGTGACCAGCGCCTGCGGGATCAGCGGCGTGGACCTCAACCAAACGATCGACGACGTCATCATCCTCGCGCGATTTGACTCGATAGACGGGCCGAGCGGGGTACTCGGATCGGCCGGGGCGTGCTCCGTACGCAGTTCGAACGCGCTCACCGTATACGGCCAGATGCGCTTCGACACCGCGGACGTCGCGTCGCTGGGGGCGCAACTGAACAACGTCATCCTGCACGAGATGGGGCACGTCCTGGGCTTCGCCAGCGGTCTCTTCAACTTCACCACATCAGGTGGGTTCACGCGTGCATGCGGGAACCTCTTCACCACCGGCACGCCGCCGAGCGTCGTGCCTCAGGATACGTACTTCCACTGCACGCACAGCAACGCGACGAACCAGGCGAGGGCGGTCTTCGACTCCATCGGCGGGACGGCCTACACCGGTGGGAACAAGGTGCCGCTCGAGAACTGCCAGACGGGGGTGCCGACCTCCTGCGGCCCGGGCACGTACAACTCGCACTGGCGGGAATCCACGTTCTTCAACGAGCTGATGACCGGGTACCTGAACAGCGGGAACCCGAATCCGCTGAGCGTGCTGACCATCGCCGCCTTCGGGGATCTCGGCTACACGGTCAACTACGCAGCGGCTGCGGCCTACAGCCGGACCTTCAGCGCGCCAGCGGCCTCGCGGGGTGCGGTCCTTGACCTAGGGGACGACGTACTCCGGGTCCCCATCCTGGTACTGGATGATCGGACGGGCACCGTGCTGCGGGTGATCCAGCCCCGGTGAGCACGCGGCAGCTGGCGCTGCTCCTGCTCCTCGCCTCCGCGGGGTGCGCGGCGCTGCGCGGCGCCTCGGGGCCGGCTCCCTGCGTACCGGTCAGCGGTCCACTGCCGCCCGGCGCCTCGCTCGCCCCGCTGGCCGGCCGGTTCATCATCACGCTGGTCTCCAGCGGCGGCGGGGAGGTCGGGGGGCATCTGATGCTCCGCCCTGCTCCGGCCGGCGCACCAGCCCCGGCGGCCCACGCGCGCACGGCCTTCATCGGCACGACCGACGTGCGGCTCGAAAGCGTGGGCGCCCAGCGGCTCGGCGACATCGGCTCGGAGGACCCGGCGGCGCCGGGTGTCGCGGTGTACGAACAGCGCTCGCCATCGGGCGCGCCGACAGTCACCGCTCGCGTCGGGTCGCTCATCACCGCGGCGCCGCCGGCAGGCATGATGGTGATCGAGGGGCCGTACACGGTGCTGTTCATCCGGCAGGTGGGCCGCGGCGGCTTCGCGGGCGGGTGGACGAGCAGCGACGGCACGCCGGGCGCCGCCGAGGCCCGCGGCCACTTCTGCGCGACGCGTTTGGAAGACTGAACCGCGCGCGTGGCGGGGACGAAGCCGGGGCGCTCCTCGCGGGCGCCCCGGTCCGTTTCCGTCCGCTCCGCTCCACCCGACCGGGGTCGGAGTGTGGGGGCAGTGTAGCCGCAGGGCGTCACCGGCCGGTCACCGGCCTGCCGCGATCCGTCACCGCCGGGTCAGTCGGCCGGGACGGCCTCCCCCTCGGCGGCCAGTGCCGCGATGCGCTCGGCCAGCTCCGCAGAGATGTGCATGGAACAGAACTTCGGCCCGCACATCGAGCAGAACTCGGCGCTCTTGAAGTACTCCGCCGGCAGGGTCTCGTCGTGGTACGCCCGGGCGCGCTCCGGGTCCAGCGCGAGGCGGAACTGCTCATTCCAGTCGAACCGGAACCGAGCGCGCGAAAGGGCATCGTCGCGGTCCCGCGCCCCGCGGCGGCCGCGCGCGACGTCGGCGGCGTGCGCCGCAATCCGGTAGGCGATCACCCCTTCCCGCACGTCGTCCGCGTTCGGCAGACCGAGGTGCTCTTTCGGGGTGACGTAGCAGAGCATCGAGGCGCCGAACCAGCCGATCATCGCCGCACCGATGGCGCTCGTGATGTGGTCGTAGCCCGGCGCGATGTCGGTGACGAGCGGGCCGAGGGTGTAGAACGGCGCCTGGTCGCACCAGCGCTGCTGGAGCCGCACGTTCTCCTCGATCTGGTGCATCGGGATGTGCCCCGGCCCCTCGACCATGACCTGGACGTCGTGCGACCACGCACGCCGCGTCAGCTCCCCCAGCACCTCCAGCTCCGCCAGCTGGGCCCGGTCGGTGGCGTCCGCCAGCGACCCAGGCCGCAGCGAGTCGCCGAGCGAGAGCGTCACGTCGTACGCGGCGGCGATCTCGCAGATGGCGTCGAAGTGCGTGAACGCGAAGTTCTGCTCGCGGTGCGCGACCATCCACGCGGCCATGAGGGAGCCGCCGCGGCTCACGATCCCCGTCACCCGACCCATGGTCAGCGGCAGATGCTCGAGCAGGATGCCGCAGTGGATGGTCCAGTAGTCCACGCCCTGCCGGGCCTGGTGCTCAAGGTTGTCGAGGAAGCGCTGCGGCGTGATGTCCGGCACGTCGCAGACCTCCTGCACCACTTGGTAGAGCGGCACCGTCCCGATCGGGACCGGGCTCGCGGCGAGGATCGCCTCGCGGATGGCGTCGATGCCGCCGCCGGTCGAGAGGTCCATGACGGTGTCGGCGCCGAAGTGCACGGCGTGGTGGAGCTTCTCCAGTTCGCCGGCCACGTTCGACGTGACCGCCGAGTTGCCGATGTTGGCGTTGATCTTGACCCGTGCCACCGTCCCGATCCCCATCGGCTCGAGCCGCCCCCGGAGATGATGGACGTTGGCGGGGATGATGAGCCGGCCGCGCGCCACCTCAGCGCGCACCGTCTCGGGCTCCAGCTCCTCGCGCTCGGCGACGACGCGCATCGCGTCGGTGATCTCGCCCCGGCGGGCGAGGTGCATCTGGGTGACGGGCGCCCGCATGATGTCTCCTTCGCAAGAAGAACGCCTCCCGCGCGGCAGGGGTGCGCGGGAAGCGTTCCCTCGGTGAACTCCCTACGCCGGCATGACCCGGGTCAGGTTCGAAGGGTGTGATCTCAGCCCGCCGTGGCGGGCACCCCTGTCGCAGCACAATCTAGAGCGGGAGACCGGGAGAGCGGGAGGGTGGGAGCGATGGTGCCGTGGGGTGTCCTGGCGGATGCCGTCGTGCTGGCGCACGGGCTGTTCATCGTCACGGTGGCGGGAGGCGGGTTCCTCACCCGCCGCCGGCCGCGGCTCGCCTGGCTGCACCTACCCGTGGCGGCGTGGGGGGCGGGGATCGAGGTCGTCCCCGGCGCCATCTGCCCGCTCACGCCGCTGGAACAGGTGTTGCGGCTGCGCGCCGGCCAGGCCGGCTACACCGGCTCCTTCATCGAGCACTACCTGGAGCCGGTGATCTATCCGGCGTTCCTGACTCGCGAGGTGCAGCTGCTCCTGGCCGCCCTGGTGCTCGTCCTCAACATCTGGGCGTACGCCTGGTGGTGGAGGCCGCGGGTAACAGCAACCCTACGGCGCCGCCTTTTCTGAAGCCTGCTGGGCCCGCAGCGAGTCCCGGTCCACCAGCCCGACGCGCACCGGGATGAGGGACGGCACGCTGTCGCCGCGGAGCCGCGCTGCCACGGTCTCGATCGTCCTCCGCCCGATCTGCACCGGGTACTGGATGGCGTCGGCCTTCAGCGGCGAGTCCTCGAGGATCGCCGTGCGGGCCTCGGGGATGGCGTCGTAGCCGACGATGACGAGGCCCGCCCGTCCCGCCGCGCGCACGGAGGCGAGGGCGCCCAGCGCGCAGTCGTCGTTGCTGCCGAAGATCCCGGCCAGATCCGGGTGCGCTTGGAGGAGATTGTCGGTCTTTTGTTTCGCGACCTCCCGGATGCCGCGCTCCACCGCCGGCGCGGCGACGATGGTGATGCCGGGGTACGCGGCGATCGCCTCGCGGAAGCCGCGCACGCGGTCCACGACGCTCATCACCGTCGGCTGGTCGAGGATCGCCACCTTGCCGCGGCCGTTCAGCCGCCGCGCAAGGTACTCCCCGGCGAGGCGACCTCCCTGCACGTTGTCCGAGGCGATGTGACTCACCACACCGCCGCTCGCAGCGGCGATGTCGGCGGTGAAGACCGGGATGCCGGCCCGGTTCGCCTCTTCCACCGCGGAGACGATGCCGCGCGAGTCCACCGGCGCGATGACGATCGCGTCCACGCCCTGGGTGATGAAGTTCTGCACCTGCGATGTCTGCCGGGCGAGGTCCCACTCGCCCGCGACGATGCGCAGGCCCACGCCGAGGCTATCGGCGGCCTGTTGCAGCCCGCGCTTCAGGTCCTGGTAGAAGACGTGGGCCTCGGTGAGCAGCGTGACGCCCACCACGGGGCGGCCGGTATCGGCACCCTTCGCACAGGCACCGAAGGCAAGCGCGGCGCCGAGGCACAGCGACCGGGTCGGTCTCATCGGTCCATGGTCACGAGAAGGGTGGCGATCTCCCAGGGCCGCAGCTCCACGCGGATCGTGCGGCCGGATACCGGCACGCTCGCGCCGGCATCTTCCAGCAGGTTGGCGCGCCGGGCCTCGCGCACGGGCGCAGTCAGCGTCACGGTCGTCGTCGCCGGGCGGCCGTGCCACTCCACCAGGCGCAGCACCAGCGCGTCGCCGTCCTCGGCGCGCTTGACCCACGTGACCTCCACGTTCGGGGCGTCGGCGGACACGAGAGAGGTCTGCCGGCCCAGCGCGCCCTCGTGCGCGTCCTGCGGTGTGGCCAGCAACGGCACCGTGTACTCGGCGGCGCGGCGCTCGACCTGGGCCGCGGCCCGGTCGCCGCCGTGCGGCCACAGCGCGAAGCGGAAACGATGCCGCCCGCGGTCGGCGAGGGAGTCGGGCCACAGCGGGGCGCGCAGCAGCGAGAGCCGCAGCACGTCGTCCCGGTAATCCCAGCCGTTCTTCCCCTCGGTGAGGATGGCGAGGCCGCCGGTGCTGTCCGACGCATCCACCCACCGCTGGCACGGGAACTCGTACTTGGCGCGCTCGGCCTGCGTGCGCGGCCGGCCCGTGCGCCCGATGACGCCGTACGGGATCTCGCACTGGAGCGAGTCGGGCGCGGCCCGGAGCGTGAACCCGACCTTCAGGAGCTTACGGGTCTCGTGCCAGTTGAAGTCGTTCTGCACCTCAAGCCACGGCGCGTCGCGCGTCAGCTCCAGCGTCTGCGTGAAGGCCGAGCGCCCCCAGCGGCGCGTGAAGGTGAGGCGGGCATGGTCGCCGTCCGCCTCGCGGCGCAGCTCCGTCGTGCCGGTCACCTCCCAGCGCTCGCCGGTGTAGCCGATGTCCCAAGCGTCCCAGTTCCGCGGCCGGTCGCCGAAGATCTCCAGCACGTTGCCGCGCCCGCCGGGGGCGAGCAGGTCGCGGCCGCGCAGCTTGTCGAAAAGCCGCGTGATGGTCCCGGCGGCGGTGTCCACCTCCACGCGCACGAAGGCGTTCTCCAGCCAGGTGGGCCCGACCCGGGCGTCAACGGGCCGCTGTCCGAGCGCGCGGCCGCGCTCGTCGAGCGGGCGGGTCGGACGCGCCGGGTCCACCCACACCACGCGCGAGCCGAGCGCCGGCACGTCCGGCACCCACACGCCGCTCACCACGCCTCGCAGCGAGACATGCGCGACGCCCCCGCGCGACCAGGTCAGCGGGTTGAAGGCGACGACGGCCACTCGGCCGCGTGGGCCGCGCGTGTCCATCCGTGCGGCCAGCCGGCGGAGCGCGCTGCCGATGAGCGTGTCGAGCGTCGCCCAGGCGGAGTCGTACTGCGCGTTCGCGTCCAGGTACACCTGGTGGATGGAGGAGCCGGGCAGGATGTCGTGGAACTGGTTGAAGAGCACCCGCCGCCACGCCGACTCGAGGCGGGCGCGCGGGTAGGGTGCCGTGTCGAGCACGGCGAGAGCCTCGGCCGTGCGGAGCAGCGTCTCGCTGCGCCGGAGCGACCATTTCTGCCGCGCCTGCGTGGTGAAGGTGCCGCGGTGGTACTCCAGATACAGCTCGTCCCGCCACACGGGAAAGGCGTCGGCCGGCCGGCTCACGCGCATCGCAGCGAGCGCTGTGTCGGGGCTCGCGAAGCGCAGCACCGGGAATGTCGGGACGCGGGCGAGGTCCTCCGCACGCTGGAGCATCTCGATCGTGGGGCCGCCGCCGTGGTCGCCGACGCCGTAGAGCACCATCTGGTGACGCAGCCCGGGGTGGCGCTGCCGGTCCTCGAGCCGCTCCTGGAGCAGCCGCCGCAGCTCGAGCGCGTGGTCGTAGCCGTACGGGTTGTAGGTGAAGAGCCGCGTCCCGTCCCGCCCCACCCACCAGAAGGCGTTGTAGGGGAGCTGGGTGGAGTCGTTACACCCGATCTTAAGCGTTACGAACGCGTCGAAACCCCAGAGCCGGTAGATATGCGGCAG
>CAYLJK010000041.1:0-6724 GCA_964383975.1 uncultured Gemmatimonadales bacterium
ATGTGGCGGTGATGGTCCTGCTGGGTCTGCACCTTCGGCACGGTACTGTTCCTGGCGTGGGTCGTGAAGCGGATGCTGCCCTCCGGCGGGACCGGGTGAGACGCGTCCCCGCGGGCCTCACGCTGGCGCTCGCGGCGGCCGGCGCCGCCTGCTCCGACGGTGTCGGCACGCACGCCTGCTTCGACAGCGGGGTGCAGCCCTATGCCTACCACGCTCCGGGAGACACGTCGGTCGTCTTCCGCTGGCCCGCCGCCTTCCACCCGGTCCGGGTGTACGCGGAGCCGACCCGCCTGCTCCCCGGGGACGTGGACACGGCCATGCGCGTGTGGGTGAACGCGTTCCGCTGCGGCGAGCTGTCGCTGCTGCGCGTGACCGACTCCGCGGCCGCCGACATCGTCGTGCGCGCGCCGGCGGCGCTCCCGCCGTTCGGCCCCGCGAGCGTCACGGTCGCGGCCGACTCCGTCACCGCGTGCCGCGGCCGGACCGACGTCGAACTGGATACCGCGGGCCGGGTGCTGCGCCCCATCCGGTCGTACATCGCCCCGGCGAGCCTCGATTCCGCGTCGGTCGCCGCCTGCCAGCGGTTCGTCTCGGCCCACGAGCTCGGCCATGCCCTCGGCCTCTTCTCCCACAGCTCGGATCCGGCCGACCTGATGTACGCCCAGCCGTGGCGCCGCCTGCTCACCGCGCGGGACCGGTACACGATCCAGCTCCTCTATCATCGCGACCCGACGGTCGCGCCGGAGCCCCGGTGACCGGTCGCGTCGTCACCGAGGCCGACGTCCGCGCCGCCGCGGCGACCGGACACACCCTGGCGCTCCCGGCCGGCGCCGTCGTCACACCCGCCGCCCGCGACCTCGCCCGCCAGCTCGGCGTCGCGTTTCAGGAGCCGGGGGGCAGCCCCGCCCCGCGGCAGGTCGTGGCCCTGGGGGCCGACCACGGCGGCTTCCCGATGAAGGAGCAGCTCAAGCCGGTGCTCGAGGGCTTGGGGTGCGAGGTCCTCGACTGCGGCACGCACGGCACCGACCCGGTGGACTACCCCGACCTCGCCGTCGCCGTCGCCCGCGCCGTCGCCGCCGGCCGGGCCTGGCGCGGCATCGTCGTGGACGGCGCCGGCATCGGCAGCTGCATGGCGGCCAACAAGGTCCCCGGTGTGCGCGCCGCGCTCTGCTACGACCTCACGACCGCCGTGAACGCCCGGGAGCACAACGACGCCAACGTCTTGACCCTGGGCGGGACGCTCATCGGCATGCGGCTTGCTACCGATATCGTGGTTGCATTCATCCGCACCGCCTTCGCCGGCGGCCGCCACGCTCCCCGCGTGGCGAAGATCGACCGGCTGGACACCGCCCGCGGCTGATCACGCTGAGACAAAACGTCCGGCCCGGGCACCTCCTGTGAGGGCAGCATGCCCATTCGTCGCCAAGACGCACTCGACTACCACGCGCAGGGACGCCCCGGCAAGATCCAGATCGCTCTGACCAAGCCGTGCAAGACTCAGCGTGACCTCTCCCTCGCCTACACGCCTGGCGTGGCGGAACCCTGCCTCGACATCCAGAAGAACCCCGACGACGCGGACCGCTACACGGCCCGCGGCAACCTGGTCGCCGTGGTCTCGAACGGCACGGCCGTCCTCGGGCTCGGCAACATCGGCCCGCTGGCCGGCAAGCCGGTGATGGAGGGGAAGGGCGTCCTCTTCAAGGCGTTCGCCGACATCGACGTCTTCGACATCGAGATCAACGCCCCCACGGCGGCCGACGTCATCCGCTTCTGCGAGATGCTCGAGCCCACCGTCGGCGGGATCAACCTCGAGGACATCAAGGCCCCGGAGTGCTTCGAGGTGGAGGAGACGCTGAAGCAGCGGCTCGGGATCCCGGTGTTCCACGACGACCAGCACGGCACCGCCATCATCTCCGGGGCGGCGCTCATCAACGGGGTGGAGATCGTCGGGAAGAAGCTCGAGGACGTGCAGATCGTCTTCTCGGGCGCCGGCGCCTCGGCGATCGCGACGGCGAACCACTACGTGCGGCTCGGCGTCCGCCGCGAGCACATCACGATGTGCGACTCGAAGGGCGTGATCTACGAGGGCCGCCCCGAGGACATGAACCCGTACAAGGCGGCGTTCGCGCGGAAGACGAAGGCCCGCACCCTCGCCGAGGCGATGGTCGGCGCGGACGTCTTCGTCGGCCTGTCCGTGGCGGGCGTGGTGAAGGGCGAGATGGTGAAGACGATGGCCGACCGGCCGATCATCTTCGCCCTCGCGAACCCGACGCCGGAGATCATGCCCGACGAGGTGCACGCGGCGCGGACCGACGCCATCGTGGCGACCGGCCGCTCCGACTACCCGAACCAGGTGAACAACGTGCTCGGGTTCCCGTTCATCTTCCGCGGCGCCCTCGACGCGGGCGCCCGCACGGTGAACGGGGAGATGACGATGGCGGCCACGCACGCGCTGGCCGCCCTGGCCCGCGAGGAGGTGCCGCAGTCGGTGCTGGAGGCGTACGGCCTCGACCGCCTGACCTTCGGCCCGGAGTACCTGATCCCCAAACCGCTCGATCCGCGGGTTGTGCTGTGGGAGGCGCCGGCCGTCGCGAAGGCGGCCCTGGACAGCGGGGTGGCGCGACGCGCGCTCGACATCGACAGGTACCGCGAGCAGCTGGAGGAGCGGTTCGGCGCCAGCCGGGCGCTGGTCCGCAGCCTCACCGCCCGCGCCCGGCGGCTGCCGCAGCGGGTCGTGCTCCCCGAGGGCCACGACCCGCGCATCCTGCGCGCCGCGCACATCCTGGCGGAGGAGAAGCTCGCGCACCCCATCGTGCTCGGGAACCACGACCGGCTGAAGAAGGTGGCGCACCAGGCGGAGGTCTCGCTCGTGGGCATCGAGATCGTGGACCCGGAGACCGACCCGCGGCACTGGCGCTACGCGAAGGCGCTGTGGGAGCGGCGCCAGCGCAAGGGCGTGACCGAGCATTCCGCCGGCCACCTGGTGAGGCATCCCAACTACTTCGCCTCGCTGATGCTCGCGGAGGGAGACGCCGACGCGCTCGTCCTCGGGATCGAGCAGTACTACCCGGACAAGCTGCACGCGCCGCTCCAGGTGCTCGGGACCGCCCCGGATGCCGGCGTCGCCGCCGGCGTCATCGGCGTCACGGTGCAGACCGACACCTTCTTCCTCGCCGACACGACCCTGGTGGAGGATCCCGACGCCCGCACGGTCGCGCGCATCGCGTCGCAGACCGCCCGGCTGGTCCGCCGCTTCGGCATCGTGCCGCGGGTGGCCCTGCTGTCGTTCTCGAACTTCGGCGCGACACGCAGCCCCGACACGCTCAAGATGGCCGAGGCCGCCCGGATCCTCCAGGCCGAGGAACCGGACCTGGAGGCCGACGGCGAGATGATGGCGGAGACGGCACTCACCCCGGCGCTGCTCAAGGCCGGCTTCCCGTTCAGCCGCCTCACGGGCCGGGCGAACGTCCTCATCTTCCCCGACCTCGCGGCCGCGAACATCGCGTACCAGATGGTGAAGTGCCTGGCCGGGGCCTGGATCATCGGGCCGATGATCGTGGGGACGGCCAAGCCCGTCCACATCCTGCGGCGCGACGTGGGCGTGCAGGACGTCGTGGACATGGCCACGGTGGCCGCCGTGGACGCGCTGGAACGGCGGTAGTTAGCTTGATGGCCCTTCGCCGAACCGGACCGGAACGATGACCACGACCGCGACCGCGCCCGCCCTCGCCCGCCATGGCCTGCGCCACACCGGCCGGGCGCTCTGGAACCTCCCCGCCGCCGCCCTCTACGAGGAGGCCGTGCGGCGCCGCGAGGGCCAGGTGGCCCAGGGCGGGCCGCTCGTCGTCCTCACCGCTCCCCACACCGGCCGCTCCCCGAACGACAAGTTCGTCGTGCGCGAGCGCGCGTCGGAATCCACCGTCTGGTGGGGGAACGTCAACCAGCCCTTCGAGCCCGCGCGCTTCGACCGGCTTCGCGACGACGTGCTCCGCTACCTGGAGACGCGCGACCTCTTCGTCGAGGACCTGTTCGCGGGCACCGACCCCGCCTACCGGCTCCCGGTGCGCTTCATCACGCCGCTCGCCTGGAGCGCGCTCTTCGTCCACAACATGTTCGTCCGGCCCGAGCCGGCCGACCTCGCCGCGTTCGAACCCGGCTTCACCGTCCTCCACGCGCCGGAGTTCCAGGCGGACCCCGCCGTGCACGGCACCCGCAGCGGCACGTTCATCATCATCAGCGTGTCGCAGCGGCTCATCCTCATCGGCGGCACGAAGTACGCCGGCGAGATGAAGAAGTCCATCTTCACCATCATGAACTACCTCCTCCCCGACCGCGGCGTCCTGCCCATGCACTGCTCGGCGAACGTCGCGCCGGACGGAGACGCGGCGATCTTCTTCGGCCTCTCGGGCACCGGCAAGACGACCCTCTCGGCCGACCCGGAGCGCGGCCTCATCGGGGACGACGAGCACGGCTGGTCGGACCACGGCGTGTTCAACTTCGAGGGCGGATGCTACGCGAAGGTCATCCACCTCTCGCCGCAGGGCGAGCCGGAGATCTACGCCACCACGCGGCGCTTCGGGACGGTGATCGAGAACGTCGTGATGGACCCGGTCACGCGCGCGCTCGACCTGGACAGCCAGGCGATCACCGAGAACACGCGCGCCTGCTATCCGATCCACTTTATCCCCAACCACGTGCCGAGCGGCCAGGCGGGCCACCCCACGAACGTCGTGTTCCTGACGGCGGACGCTTTCGGCGTGCTGCCCCCGATCGCGAAGCTGACGGCCGAACAGGCGATGTACCACTTCCTCTCGGGCTACACCGCGAAGGTCGCCGGCACGGAGAAGGGCGTGACCGAGCCGCAGGCGACGTTCAGCACCTGCTTCGGCGCGCCGTTCCTCCCCCGGCCGCCCGCGGTCTACGCGGCGATGCTCGGCGAGCGGATCGCGCGGCACCGCGTGCACGTGTGGCTCGTGAACACCGGGTGGACCGGCGGTCCCTACGGCACCGGCCACCGGATGAACCTCGCGCACACCCGCGCCATGCTGCGCGCCGCGCTGGCCGGGCGGCTCGTGTCGGCGGCGTACACCCCCGACCCGGTCTTCGGCGTCCTCGTGCCTGACGCCGTCCCCGGCGTGCCGTCCGACGTGCTCCAGCCGCGCCGGACCTGGGCGGACCCGGCCGCCTACGACGCGCAGGCCGACCGGCTCGCCGGGCTGTTCCGCGCGAACTTCGAGAAGTACGCCGCCGGCGTCCCCGACGCGGTGCGGCAGGCCGGTCCGAAGGCGGGCTGAGCCGGTGGCCGGCGCGGCCCCGGGGCGCGAGGTGGTCGTCCGCGACCCCCTGTGGCGGAACATCGCCCTCGAGCCCGTCGCGGCCGCCGTCGCGGACACCCCCGGCTTCCAGCGGCTGCGCTACGTCCGGCAGCTCGGGCACGCGTTCCTCGTCTATCCCGGCGCCACGCACACGCGCTTCGAGCACGCTCTGGGCGCCTACGGCCTGGCGCGCCGCGCCCTCGGCATCCTCGCCGACCGCGGCGTGCTCGCCGGCGTCCCCGAGCACGAGCGGCTCTTCATCCGCCTGGGCGCCCTGCTCCACGACATCGGGCACTACCCGTTCTCGCACGCGCTCGAGGAGTCGGGCCTCACCTCCCACGAGGCGCTGGCCGACGCGCTGCTGGCGCGCGACGAGCTGGCGGCGGTGCTCGCCGACGCCGGCTTCCGCGACCCCGCGGCCGCCTTCGGCCCGCTGATCCGCGGCGCGTCCGCGCACCCCCTGGCCGGGCTCATCTCCGGCTCCATCGACGTGGACAAGATTGACTACCTGCGGCGCGACGCCCTGTTGTGCGGCGTGCCGTACGGCGAGATCGACGTGGACCGCCTGCTCCACTGCCTCACGCTGGCCGACCAGGACGGACGGCCGACGCTCGGCATCGTCGAGAAGGGGATCGCCGCGCTGGAGTCGCTGCTGTTCGCGAAGTACCAGATGTACCGGAACGTGTACTGGCACCACGCGGTGCGCAGCGCGACGGCGATGTTCAAGCGGCTGGTGCGGGAGGCGCTGGCGGACCGCCTGCTCGACGCCGCCGCGCTCGTGGCCGGCACCGACGACGGCCTGGTGCACGACCTGCTGGCCCAGGACCGCACCGGCCTCGCGGAGGCGCTGCGCGGCCGCCGCCTCTACAAGCGCGCGCTGGAGATCGTCCCGCGCGAGCTCCCCGTCGCCGCGCCGGCCTGGCTGCGCGGCGACGCCGACCGCCTCGCCCGGGCCGAGGACGCGCTCGCGCGGCGCGTCGGCCTGGGCCCGGCGGAGCTGCTGATCGATCTCCCCTTCAAGGACGCGATGCTGGGGCTGGACCTGCCCGTCGTCCGCAGCGACGACACCGTGGACCGGCTCACCCAACGCGGGTGGCCCGGCCGCATGGACCTGCCGCCGTTCGCCGCGAGCCTGGCGGAATCGGCGTGCCGGCTCCGCGTCTTCACGCGCCGGCCGGCGGAGGTGCCGGTGGAGCGGCTGGCGGAGGTGCTGGCGGACTGAGACTCAGTGGCCGGCGGCGCGGGTCTCGCCGGTCGTGAGGGCCTCCGAGGGGAGCAGCTCCACCGAGTCCACCTGCACGATGATGGCGGTGATGTTGTCGAGGCCGCCGCGCCGGTTCGCCTCCGCCACCATCCGGTCCACCCACCGCTCCGGCGTGCCCTGCGTCTGCAGGATGGCTTGGAGCGCG
>CAYLJK010000041.1:6734-10670 GCA_964383975.1 uncultured Gemmatimonadales bacterium
CGGCGAGGACGACCGTGAGGTCGTCGGGGACCCCCGCCTGCTCGACCGCCTCGACGAGCGCGGTGGCGGCGTCGAGGCCGGTGGCGAGCACGTCCTGCAGCCAGGCGGCCGGGATCACGTCGGTCAGCCCGTCGCTCGCCAGCAAGAAGGTGTCCCCCGCGCGGACCGTCCCGGCGAAGACATCCGGCATCACGTCCCCGCTCGCGCCCACGCACCGCGTGATGACGTTCGCGTACGGGTGGGTGCGCGCCTGCTCCGGGGTCAGGTAGCCGGCGTCCACCTGCTCCTGCACGTAGGAGTGGTCCTTGGTCAGCTGGTGGAAGCGACCGTCGCGCAGCAGGTACGCGCGACTGTCGCCGACTTGGCCCAGCAGGTAGCGGTTGGCGCCGTGCAGCACGAGCACCGTCGCCGTCGTCCCCATCCCGCGCTTGTCGTGCTCGGCGAGCGTGCGGTCGAAGATGGCGGTGTTCGCCGCCTTGATGGCGCGCGTCATGCGCGCGGCCGCCTCGTCCGTCGAGAGCCCCTTGAACGAGCCGAGATCCCGCGCGATGAGCTGCACCGCCATCTCCGAGGCGATCTCCCCGGCCGCGTGCCCGCCCATGCCGTCCGCGACCACGAAGATCCCCCGCTCGGGGACCATGAGGTAGTTGTCCTCGTTCCCCGAGCGGATGAGGCCGACGTCGGTGCGGGCGGCGCAGGTGATGTGCACGGGCGGCCGGCCTCAGCTCCCCGACGGCGGCTTGAGGTCGCCGAGCTTCACCGCCGAGACCATCCGGGTGCCCTTCGGCTGGTTCACGCCCGCGTCGTCGTCGGTCGGCTCGAACACGAGCTGCACCTCGCCGAAGCGCACGAACGCGCCGGGCGCGATCGGGATGTCCCCAGCCACCAGCTCCCCGTCCACCCGCGTGCCGTTCGTTGAGCCGAGGTCGGTGAGCACCCAGACCCCCTCGCGGCGCGTGAGCTTGGCGTGCTGGGACGACACGGAATCGTCGGGGATGACGAGGTCGTTGTACTCCGCCCGCCCGATGTTCACGATCGGGACCTTCACGTACAACCGCTGACCCTTCAGCGCGCCGGAGCGCACCAGGAACTTCGCCAGCGCCTGCGGCGCCGCCTTGGCGGTCGGGGGCGGCGCGGCCGGCGCGGCCACCGGGGGCGGCGGAGGCGCCGGGGGCGGAGGCGGGGCGGCGGCGGGCGGCGGCGGCGCGGCGGCGGGCGCCGCGGCCATGCGCGCCGCCTCTTCCGGGACGGCGACGTCCTCCCCGGTGCGCGGCGAGATCGGCGATACCGGGTGCGCCGAGGGCGTGGGGAAGTACCCCGTGGAGACGAGCTGCGCCGCACCGGGCGCGGGCGGCGCCGCCACCGCCGGTGGGGGCGGTGCGGGAGCCGCTGCCGGCGGCGCGGGAGGAGGAGGCGGCGGCGGGACCGCGGCGGCGACCGGCGGCGGCGGTGGCGGCGGCGGCGGCGCGGCCGGCGCCAGGTCCGCGTAGAACCGGAACTCCTCCTCACCGATGCGGATCACGTCCGCCCGCGCGAGCAGCCGCTGGTTCTGCACCCGCTCGCCGTTCACGAACGTGCCATTCGTGGACGAGTCCACCAGGATGTAACCGCGCGGCGAGACCAGGATCTCCGCGTGGCGGCGCGACACCTGGCCGCCCGAAACCACGACGTCGGAGTTCGCGTCCCGCCCGAACTTCAGCGACCCGCCGATGACCTGGTACTCGCGGCCGTCGGTGAGCGAGACGACGCGCCCGCCCGTCGCCGCGGTCGCCTTCCCCGGCGCGGCGGGCCGCGGCCCCGCCGGGGCGAGGTGCTGGAGGCTGACGGCCGAGACGTACTGGGTGGAGCCGCTCTTGCGCTCGTCCACGAACAGCATCTCGATCCCGCCGATCGCGACCTTGTCCCCGTGGAGCAGCGGCTGCGGCAGCGGTCCGAGGGTGATGCCGTTCACTTCGACGGCGGCCCCCTCCGCGAGCCGCCGGATGGCGACCGAGAGGTCGGGAGCGGTCGTGAGCACGGCGTGGCGCGGCGCGATCCCCGGCCCCTCGAGGCGCAGATGGCAGTCGGCGCCGGCCCCGATGAGCATCTCGCCCGCCGGGACGACGTGCCGCTTCCCGCCGTACTCGATGAATGCCATGACCGAGCCTCAGGGAGGTGGAACGGTTCGAAACCTACGAATCAAGCCCAAGCCGTGCAACTAGATGCGACTCAGGACGCGGCCGCCGAACGCTGGCCCAATTGCAGCTGATACAGCTTCTCGTAGAGGCCGCCACGCGCCAGGAGATCCCGGTGGGTGCCGCGCTCGCGGACCTCGCCGTGGTGCAGGACCAGGATGGCGTCGGCGTGCTGCACCGTCGAGAGCCGGTGGGCGACCACGAGGCACGTCCGCCCCCGCATCAGCTCCGCGATGGCCGCCTGGATCCGCGCCTCGGCCTCCGCGTCCACCGAGCTGGTCGCCTCGTCGAGCACCAGGATGCGGGGGTCGGCCGCCAGCGCCCGCGCGAACGACAGCAGCTGCCGCTCGCCCACCGACACGCTCTGCCCCCGCTCACCGAGCCGGTGGCCGAAACCGTCAGGCAGCCGCGCGACGAGCCGGTCCACCCCGACCCGCCGCACGGTCGCCTCCAGCTCGCGGTCGGTCAGCGGCGCCGCGAGCGCGATGTTGCTCCGCAGGTCCCCCGTGAAGAGGAACACATCCTGCTGCACATAGCCGACCAGGCTCCGCAGCGTGGCCTGCGGCAGTTCGCGGATGTCCACGCCGTCCACGAGGATCCGTCCGCGCTCCACGTCGTAGAAGCGGAGCAGCAGGTTGAGCACCGTCGTCTTCCCCGCGCCCGTGTGCCCCACGAGCGCGAGCGTCCGGCCCGCATCGGCGGTGAACGAGACGCCGCGGAGCACCCAGTCGGTGCGGCCGCCGCCGTCCGCCGTCGGGTAGCGGAACCACACGTCGTCGAACACCACGGTCCCGCGCACCGGCACCGGCAGGCGGCGCGGAACGGCCGGATCCGCGATGGGCTCCGCCTCGTCGAGCAGGCGGAAGACGCGCTCCGATGACGTGACCGCCGCCTGCACCGCGTTCAGCTTCTCGACCAGGTCCTGCATCGGCTGGAAGAAGCGGCGCACCAGCTGGAGGAACGCCACGAGCACGCCGGCGCTCAGGGTGCCCGCCTCCACGCGCATCCCGCCCGCCACCAGCAGCGCGCCGAGCCCGACGGCGATGACCACCTCGATCACCGGGAAGAGCCAGGCGAAGACGCGGATGGAGAGCAGGTGCGCCTCCAGGTGGCCGCGGTTCGCGGCCTCGTGCCGCGCCGCCGCCCACGCCTCGCGGCCGAAGAGCTGCACGACGGCCATCCCCGACAGGTGCTCCTGGAGGAAGCCGTTGATCGCCGCGAGGCGCACCCTGATGTCGCGGTACGCCTCGCGCATGCGGAGCCGGAAGCGCCGCGCGAACCAGCCGATCGCCGGGAGCACGGCCAGCGCCACGACGGCGAGCCGCCAGTCGGTCCACAGCATCCACGCGAGGATCGCGGCGAGGGTGACGAAGTCGCCGAGCAGCGCCACCACGCCGGTCGTGAACAGTTCGTTGAGGGCCTCGACGTCGCTGGTGACGCGCGTCACCGTCCGCCCGACCGGGTTGCGGTCGTGGTAGGCGACGGGCAGCCGCTGGAGCTTCGCGAAGATCGCCAGGCGCAGGTCGCGCATCGCCAACTGGCCGATGCGCGTCGTGAGCATCGTCTGGCCGAACTCCACGGCGAACTCCAGGACGAGCGCGCCGAGGAAGAGCAGCGCGAGTGCCGCCAGCAGCCGCGCATCGCTCGCGGGGATCGCCACGTCCACCGCGCGGCGGGTGAGGACGGGGCCGGCCAGCTGGAGCACGGCGGATGCCACGAGCAGCCCGAAGGCCGCCGCGACCGACCACCGGTACGGCCGGAG
>CAYLJK010000042.1:0-10576 GCA_964383975.1 uncultured Gemmatimonadales bacterium
CTCCGGCACCGGCTGGCGCAGGGCGGCCCGGATCGTGACGTCGTCGTCGTGCTCGAGGCGGTCGTCCTCGGCGCGCTCCCCCGCCACCCAGCCGGGGCGGTCGATCTCCAGCGCCCGCAGACCCTTCTGGAACGCCTCCTTGAAGGTGCGGCCGATGGCCATGGCCTCGCCGACCGACTTCATCTGCGTCGTGAGCCGCGGCTCGGCCGTGGGGAACTTCTCGAAGGCGAAGCGCGGGAACTTGCAGACGACGTAGTCGAGCACCGGTTCGAAGCTCGCGGGCGTCGTCCGCGTGATGTCGTTCGGCAGCTCGTCCAGGGTGTAGCCGACGGCGAGCTTCGTCCCCATGCGCGCGATCGGGAACCCGGTCGCCTTCGAGGCGAGAGCCGACGAGCGGGAGACCCGCGGGTTCATTTCGATGACCAGCAGCTCGCCGTTCACCGGGCTCACGGCGAACTGGATGTTGCAGCCCCCGGCCTCGACGCCGATCTCGCGGATGATCGCGATGGCGGCGTCGCGCATCACCTGGTACTCCCGGTCGGTCAGCGTCATCGCCGGCGCGACGGTGATGCTGTCGCCGGTGTGCACACCCATCGGGTCGAGGTTCTCGATCGAGCAGACGATGACGACGTTGTCGCGCCGGTCGCGCATCACCTCCAGCTCGAACTCCTTCCAGCCGATGACGCTCCGCTCCACGAGCACCAGCCCCACCGGGGACAGGTCGAGGCCGCGCCGCACCAGCTCCGTCAGCTCCGCCGCGTTGTAGGCGATGCCGCCGCCCGTCCCTCCCAGCGTGAACGAGGGCCGGATGATGGCCGGATAGCCGGTCGCCGCGACGACCGTCTCGGCCTCCTCAAGCGTGCGGCAGAAGCCGCCGACCGGGACCTGGAGCCCGATGCGGCGCATGGCGGCCGCGAACGCCTCGCGGTCCTCCGCCATGTGGATCGCGCGGGCGTTGGCCCCGATGAGCTCCACGCCGTACCGCTCGAGCACCCCGTTCTCGTGCAGCGCCATGGCCACGTTCAGCGCCGTCTGACCCCCCATCGTCGGGAGCAGCGCGTCGGGCCGCTCGCGCGCGATCACCCGCTCGACCCAGTCGGGCGTGACCGGCTCGACGTACGTGCGGTCGGCCAGCTCCGGGTCGGTCATGATGGTGGCGGGGTTGGAGTTGACGAGGACGACTTCGTACCCTTCTTACTTCATCGCCTTCACGGCCTGGGTGCCGGAGTAGTCGAACTCGGCCGCCTGCCCGATGACGATCGGGCCGGAGCCGATGAGCAGGATGCGGTGCAGGTCAGTCCGCTTGGGCATCCACCAGGTCCCGGAGGGTCGTGTCGAGCGGGATCCGCGGCGCCCACCCGGTCGCCGCCCGCAGCTTCGCCGCGTCGCCGACGAGGTAGCGCAGGTCCGCGGCGCGCACCAGCTCGGGGTCCGCCTCGGTGATCGCGTCCACGCCGACGATGGCGGCGAGCCGCTCGAACAGCTCCGCCAGCGGCACCCCGACGCCCGACGCCACGTTGTACGCCTCGCCCGGCGCCCCGTGCGCCAGCAGCGCGACGTACGCCGCCGCCACGTCCCGCACGTCGAGCACGTCCCGCACGACGTCGAGGTTCCCCACCTTCACGACGCGCGTCCCGATCCGCCTGGCCACCCGCAGGCGCTCGGCAAACGCCGGGATGGCGAAGCGGGTGTCCTGCCCCGGACCGGTGTGCGGGAACGGTCGGACGATCACCACCCGCAGGCCGGTCCGCAGCGCGGTCTCCCGCGCGGCGAACTCCGCGCCGACCTTGGAGGCGGCGTACGGCGAGCGCGGCGCCAGCGGATCGGTCTCGACCAGCGGCCGTCCCGGGCCCGGACCGTAGACCTCGGCCGAGGAAACCAAGAGCACCAGCGGATCGGCCTCGGCCAGGGCCCGGCGGCGCCCCAGCGCGTCGAGGAGCCGCGCCGTGCCGGCCGCATTGACCGTCCACGCGCGCGCCGGGTCGCGCAGCGCGTCACCGCCCGAGGCGACCGCGGCGAGGTGCACGACCGCGTCCCACGCCGGCGCGGCCGCCGCGGCGACGGAGGCCGCGTCCGTCACGTCCAGCGCCAGCCAGCGCAGCCGGTCGCCGGCCGCCCGCGGCACCGGCGGCAGCGGTCGGGTCGGCAGCACGGCGCCGGTCACGGTATGGCCCGCCGCGAGCAGGGCCTGCACCACCCAGCGGCCGACGAATCCGTCAGCCCCGGTCGCCAGGACGTTCACGCCGCGGCCCGCAGCCGCGCGAGGTCGGCGTCCACCATCATGCGCACCAGCTCGGCGAAGCCGACGCGCGGCGTCCACGCGAGCACCTGCCGCGCCTTGCTCGGGTCCGCCAGGAGCACGTCCACCTCGGCCGGCCGGTCGAAGCGCGGGTCGTGCGTCACGTGCGCGCGCCAGTCGAGGCCGACATGCCCGAACGCGACCTCGCACAGGTCGCGCACGCTGTGGTGCACGCCCGTGCCGATGACGTAGTCGTCCGGCTGCGGCTGCTGGAGCATGCGCCACATCGCGTCCACGTAGTCGCCGGCGAATCCCCAGTCGCGCCGGGCGTCGAGGTTACCCAGCGGCAGCGTCGTGGCCAGCCCCAGCTTGATGCGCGCCACCCCGTCCGTGACCTTGCGCGTCACGAACTCCAGGCCGCGCCGCGGGCTCTCGTGGTTGAAGAGGATCCCGCTCACCGCGTACATGCCGTAGGACTCGCGGTAGTTCACCGTGATGTAGTGCCCGTACACCTTGGCCACGCCGTACGGCGAGCGCGGGTGGAACGGCGTCGCCTCGCGCTGCGGCGTCTCGCGCACCTTGCCGAACATCTCACTCGAGCTGGCCTGGTAGAACCGGGCATCCGGCTTGACCAGCCGGATCGCGTCCAGCAGCCGCGTGACGCCGAGCGCCGTGAACTCCCCCGTCAGCACCGGCTGCGTCCACGACGTGGGCACGAACGACTGCGCCGCGAGGTTGTAGACCTCGTCCGGCAGCGTCTCCCGGACGACCCACTGGAGGGAGTGCTGGTCGAGGAGGTCCGCGGGGACGATCTCGATCTTCCCGACCAGGTGCTGGATGCGCTCGTAGCTGTCGTGCGAGGTGCGGCGGACCACCCCGACGACCCGGTACCCCTTCTCCAGCAGCAGCTCGGCCAGGTAGGAGCCGTCCTGGCCGGTGATTCCGGTGATCAGCGCGGTCGGCATGTCGGCGTCCGAGGGTGTCGGTCGGGAGCCCGGCGCGGGCCCCAAGCCCTTGCGTGACAAGGGTAAAGCCGGCTAAACTTAGTGGCTCGTCAGACGTTCTGGAAGCGGAGTCCTCATGGCACGTGTCTGTCAGGTATGCGGCAAGGGCCCGACGTTCGGGCACAACGTGTCGCACGCGAACAACCGGACCATCCGGCGCTGGTACCCGAACCTGCAGGTCGTGCGGACGACCGTCGAGGGGAAGATCCGGCGCATCCGGGTCTGCACCGGCTGCATCAAGTCCAACCGGGTGGCAAAGGCGTAGCGGGCACGGGCGCACGGGAGCAACAAAGGACCGGCAACGCCGGTCCTTTCTGTTTCCGCTCGGCCGTGCGGCGGGGCCCGCTACTCCTTGAGCAGCTCGATGCGCGCGGTCTCGGCTCCGTCGCCGGCGCGGTGCCCGAGGCGGATGATCCGGGTGTAGCCGCCGGGCCGGGCGGCGAACCGCGGGCCGATCTCCTTGAAGAGCGTGCCGGAGACGGCTTTGTCGCGGATGCGACGCTCGACGAGCCGGCGCGCGTGGAGGTCGCCGCGCCGCGCGAGGGTGATCAGCTTCTCGGCGACCGGCCGCAGCTCCTTGGCCTTGGCCACGGTCGTGACGATGGCGCCGTGGCGGAAAAGGCTGGTGGCGAGGTTCGCGAGCAGCGCCCGGCGGTGCGCCGACGTGCGCGACAGCTGGCGGTTCCTGGCGCGGTGCCGCATCTCAGGCGTCCTTTCCCGCCTCGGCGACCACCGGCCGGACGACCGGCGTCACGCCGCGGTCGAGGAGCTTGAAACCCTCCTCGGTCTCCTCCCACAGCATGCCGAAGTTCAGCCCTTCGCGCAGCAGCAGTTCCGCGATCTCGGCGACCGCCTTCTCGCCGACGTTGCGCACCTTGAGGAGCTGCTCCTCGCTGTTGCGCACCAGGTCGCCGAGGGTGCGGATGTTCGAGTTCTTGAGCGAGTTGATGGAGCGCACCGAGAGCCCGACGTCATCGATGAGCCGGGCGAGCTGGTGCCGGAGCCCCTCGAGGTCGCCGTCGGCCGTGGGGACGGCCGCCTCGGCCATCAGCGGCACGGTGCCGAAGGACTCGAAGTACGCGAAGTGGTGCCGGGCGAGGGCGGCCGCGTAGGCGATCGCGTCCTCGGGGCTGATGGCGCCGTTGGTCTCGACCGTGACCGTGAGCCGGTCGTAGTCGGTCCGCTGGCCGACGCGGGTCTCGGTGACGGTGAAGTTGGCGCGGCGCACCGGGCTGTACAGGGAGTCCACGCGCACCGTGTCCACCGGCATCGACCGGTCCATCGGGTGCTGGTCGGCCTCGACGTAGCCGCGGCCCTTATTCACGTACAGCTCGACGTTCAGCTCGTGGTCGTCCTGCATCGTGAAGAGGAGGTGGTCCGGGTTGACGATGCGCACCGAGCCGTGGGGCTCGATGTCGCGGGCGTAGACCGGACCGGCCGCCTTGCGCTGGATGTGCAGGACGGCCTCGTCCACCTCGGGGTCGAGGACGAGCGCGAGCGTCTTGAGCTGGTGAATGACCTGGTGGACGTCCTCGACGACGCCGGAGACGGTCTGGTGCTCGTGCTGCACCCCGTCCATCCGGAAGGCCCAGACGGCCGAGCCGCGCAGCGAGGAGAGCAGCATCCGCCGCAGGGCGTTGCCGAGGGTGTACCCGTATCCGCGCTCCAGCGGCTGGAGCCGGAACTCCGCGGCGTTCGGGTTCTCCTCCCGCTTGGCCATCTCGACCAGGTGCGGGCGGACGAGGCCGGTGAGATCGATGTGCATGGTCACTTGGAATAGAGCTCGACGATCAGCTGTTCATCCGCGGCGATCGGGATCGCGTTCCGCGTGGGCCGTTCGGTGATCCGTCCCGTGCGGCCCTCGCGGTCCACCGCGAGCCATGAAACGGGGTGTCCCTTCGAGGCCAGGTCCACGGCGGCGACAACGGTCTCGAGGTCCTTGCTCTTCGGCGCCACGCGCACCTCTTCGCCCTGCCGCACCTGGTACGAGGGGACGTCAACGGTCCGGCCGTTCACCTGCACGTGGCCGTGGCCGACCATCTGGCGCGCGGCGCGGCGGCTGGGCGCGAAGCCCATCCGGTAGACGACGTTATCGAGCCGCGACTCGAGCGCGACAAGCAGGTTCTCGCCGGTGACGCCCGGCTCGCGCAACACCCGGTCGAAGGTGTTGCGGAACTGCCGCTCCGAGAGGCCGTAGATGCGCTTGACCTTCTGCTTCTCCCGCAGCTGGCGGGAGTACTGCGACGCCTTGCGGCGGCGGCTCTGCGCCTGGCCATGCTGGCCCGGGGCGTAGGCGCGCTTCTCCACCGCGCACTTCTCCGTGAGGCACCGCGCGCCCTTGAGGAACAGCTTGGTCCCCTCGCGGCGGCACAACTTGCAGACCGAATCGGTATAGCGGCTCACTCAGACCCTGCGCTTCTTCGGGGGGCGGCAGCCGTTGTGCGGGATCGGCGTGCAGTCCCGGATCGACTTGATGATCAGCCCGGCGTTTGCGAGCGCCTGGATGGCCGACTCGCGGCCCGCGCCCGGCCCCTGCACCCGCACGTGCACCCGCCGGACGCCCAGGTTGTAAGCGTCGCGCCCCGCCTGCTCCGCCGCGACCGTCGCGGCGAACGGCGTGGACTTCTTGGACCCCTTGAACCCGGCCTTGCCCGCCGTGCCCCAGGCGACGGCGTTGCCGTTCAGGTCCGTGATCGTGATGATCGTGTTGTTGAAGGTCGCGAGCACCGTCGCGATCCCCTCGGACTCCACGACCTTCTTCGCGCGCTTCCCGCCGGGCGCCTTCCGGGGCTTCTCGCCCTCGGCGGCCGGCGCCGGCGCGGCGGCCTCGGCCGCCGGGACCGGCGGTTTCGTCTCGTCGCTCATGCGCCTACTTCTTGAGGGTGGCCTTCTTCTTGCCCGCGATCGTCCGCCGCGGACCCTTCTTCGTCCGGGCGTTGGTCCGGGTCCGCTGCCCGCGCACCGGCAGCCCACGCCGGTGACGGATCCCGCGGTAGCAGCCGATGTCCGTCAGCCGCTTGATGTTCATCGCGACCTCGGTGCGCAGCGCGCCCTCGACCCGCAGGTCGCGCTCGATCACCTGGCGCAGCCGGGCGACCTCCGCGTCGCTCAGGTCCCGCACGTGGGTCGCGGGCGCGATGCCCGTCCGCTCCAGGACCTGCGCCGCGGTGGCGCGCCCGATGCCGTAGATGGCCGTGAGGCCGATCTCGACGCGCTTCTCGCGCGGAAGGTCCACACCGGCGATTCGTGCCATCGTCGCCTATCCCTGCCGCTGCTTGTGCTTGGGAGAGCGCTTGCAGATGACGCGGATCACGCCACGGCGCTTCACAACCTTGCAGTGCTCGCAGATCGGCTTGACGCTGCTTCGTACCTTCAAGACCGCCTCGCAACTTCGGTTCAGGACAGACTTTAAACGTACCCGAGGCCCGAAGTTCGCGCAAGCGACGCCCTACGGCACGACCCGGATCTCCGACACCACATAGCCCGTTCCCGCCCGCACCAGCCCCACGTAGATCATCTGGACCTGCGCCGGCGTGCCGGCGCCGCGGGCGAAGGTGCGCTGGATTTCGACGTAGCCGCGCCCGGAATCGAGTTCCCGCACCACCCGGACCTGGACCGCGACCTCCTCGGCGCCACGGGCGAAAGCGGCCAGGAGCCCGGCCGCCTGGGCGGGCCGCAGGGGGCCGGAGGGTGTCTCGCCGGCGAGCTGGAGCACGAGGGTCCCGCCGCCGCCGACCAGTGCCCCGAAGTCGTGGGTCCGCCAGGCGGCCGCCACCCGGTGCGCCGTCGCCTCGAGCGAGTCGAGGTCCTGCGCCCGGAGCGGCGCCAGGGCCACGCACGCCGCCGCGACCGCCGCGGTCAGCCCCCGCGCGCCGGCCGTCATCCGCCCAGCTCCGCCACGAATGCGCGCGCCGCCCCCGCGGGGTCCGCCGCCGCGGTCACAGGCCGTCCGACCACGAGCAGGTCGGCCCCCGCCTGCACCGCGTCGGCCGGCGAGGCTGTGCGCCGCTGGTCGCCCGCGGCATCGTCCGCGCGCCGGATTCCGGGGACGATCAGGAGGGCCGCCGCGCCGGCCAGCCGCCGTATCCGTGGCGCCTCCCCGGCGGCCGTGACGAATGCATCCACGCCCGCCTCCAACCCGAGCCGCACTAGGCGCACCTGCTCCTCCTCGATGTGCTCCACGTCCCGTCCGACCGTGGCCCCGTACGCCGCCGCATCGAACGACGTCAACACCCCTACCCCGGCGAGCCGTGGCAGGTCCCCCTGCCGAGCGCCGCGCGCCGCCGCCAGCATCGCCGCGCCGCCCGTGAGATGCACGGTGGCCAGGTTCACGCCCTGTTCGGCCGCCGCCGCGACCGCCCCGGCGACGGTGTTGGGGATGTCGTGCCACTTGAGATCGAGGAAGACGCGCTTCCCGCGTTCGCGCAGGGCCCGCACCAGCGCCGGGCCGTCGGCAACGTGCAGCACTGGACCCACCTTGTACCACCGGACGGCCGAGCCCACGGCATCCACGAGCCGGAGCGCCGCGTCCGTGGTGGGGAGGTCGAGCGCGACGACGAGCTCAGGCATCCGGCACGGGCCTCCCCTCGCGGGCGACGATGCCCTCCAGTTCCCGCACGATCCGCTCGGGGGCGCGAGGGTCCGCCAGCGCCGCGGTCCCGACGGCGACGAGCGAGGCGCCGGCCCGCAAGTACTGCCACGCATCGCGCCCCGTGCGCACGCCGCCGGAGCCGATCACCGGGCGGCCGGTCTCCCGCGCGACCAGGCGCGTGAAACGCACGCCGACCGGGAGGAGCGGCGGACCGCTGAGCCCTCCCGTCACGTTGCCGAGCCGGGGCGCGTGTGGCGGTTCCTCGTCCCAGACCGCGGCAGGCAGCGTGTTGACGGCCGTGAAGGCATCGGCGCCGGCGGCGGCGGCCGCGGCCGCCGTCCTGGCCGGGTCGGGAAGCACCGGCGAGAGCTTCACCACCAGCGGCCGGTCGGTCGCGGCCCGCACGCGCGCCACCAGATCGGAGAGGACGCGGTCGTCGGCGCCGAACTCGAGGCCGCCCTGCCGGACGTTGGGACACGACACGTTCAGCTCGAAGGCGGTGATGACGGGCTCGTCGCGCAGGCCGGCGACGACGGCGACGAAATCGTCCACCGAGCGGCCGACCACGTTGACCAGCACCCGGGCCGGACCGACGTGCGCGCGCAGCCAGGGCAGTTCCGCGTCCCGTACGGCCGCGAGGCCCGGATTGGCGAGGCCGACCGAGTTCAGCATTGCGCCGCGCACCTCCGCGACGCGGGGCGCCGGGTTCCCGTGCCGCGGCTCGACGCTCACCGCCTTCGTCACGAGCCCGCCGAGCGCCTGGAGCGCGATGACGCCGGCGACCTCCCGGCCGTAGCCCGCGGTCCCCGATGCCAGGAGGACCGGATTCTGGAACGTGGTCCCGAGGGTCATGACCGCGAGCGGGGCGCTCACGGCTCGGGGACCCTTCCGGGAGGTCGCGGCGGCGTCTGCCCGGGGCCCGTGCGCTGCGTCGTCGGCCGCGCCCGCCTCCGCCGGGTCTCGATTTCCTCGTCGGCGCCGGGGACCGCCGTCCGCGCCTCGGCTGCCGGCGCCACGCCGGCCAGCAACTCCTGGACTCGGAGGAGCGAGTCCTCCAGGACCGCGTACGCCGCGTCCGCGTCCGCACGTCCCGCCGCCGCCGCCGCGTACGGGCTCGCCGCGAACGGCCCGGCGAGCAGCGCCCGGAGGGAGTCGCCGGACGGGTGACCGGCGGCGATCGCCGCGACCAGCGCCCTGGCGGCCCAGGGCGACTCGGGGAACCGCGCCGCCATCGCCGCGAAGGCGTGCGCCGCGAGTCGCGTCGAGCGGAGCGAATCGCGAAGCAGCTCGCCCCGCAGCAGCCACGCCGCGTCGGCACGGGCCGCATCCCCCGTCCCGAGCGTGTCCGCCAGCGCAAGGAGGCGCAGGAGTTCGCGTGCCTGCGCACCCGGCTCTCCGCCCTGGTCCGCGATGCGCGTCAGGTCCCGTCGCAACGGGTCGAGTCCGGCGGTGTCCGCCATCGCCCCCAGCTCCACCTGCAGCAGCCGCACGCGCGCGGCGCGGGCCTCGGCGCTGTCCGGCACCAGCCGGAGCGCCTCGCGCCAGCGGAGGTCGGCGCCCGCCGTGTCGGTCGCCGCGAGCCGCCGGTCGCCGTCGCGCAGGAGCACCCGGGCACGCGTGCCGATCCCGACCTCGCCGCGCGCAGCGATCCGCCACGCGAGCGCGCCGGCCGCGTCACGGAAGCCCGCGTCCGCCAGCGTGTCGAGGAACGCCTGCCATCGGTCCTCTGCGAACGGCCGCTCCCCGAGCGCGCTGTCCGCGATGGCGGCGGCGAGCGCACCGTCCCCGCCCGCGAGCGCGGCCCGGGCCTGGTCGAAGCGGGCGCCGCGCGCGGAGGATGCGCGCAGGTCCTCCAGGGCCTCGGCCGCCCGGCCCTGCGCCAGACGCACCCGCCCGCGCACCAGGAGCGCCTCCGCGCGGACCCGTCCGTCCGCCACGGCGATGGCGCCGTCGAGCGCCAGCTCCGCCTCGGCGTAGCGCCGCAGCGCGAGGTTCGCCCGTCCCAGGTCGAGGAGCATCGCCGCGCGCACCCGCGCATCCGTCACTCCCGGCAGCGCCTGGTCGAGCAGGCCGATCGCCTCGGAGTGCGCCTGGAGCTGCACCAGCGCGCGGCCGCGAATCATCACCGCGTCGTCCGCCCAGCGCGAGCGCGGGTGCCGTGACAGCACCGACTCCGCGTGCACCATCGCCGTGCGCCAGCGCTCCTGCGACTCCGCGAGCCGGCCCGCGCGCTCGGACCGCTCGGCCTGCCGCGCCCAGCGCTTCGCGTTGTACATGGCGTTGTAGTAGGCGCAGCCTGAAAGGACGGCATAGAGGCACAGCGGCACGGAGGCGCGGTGCAGGCCGCGCCGGAGCACCCCCGTGCCTCCGTGCCCCCGGGCCCCCGTGCCCGCCGCGCTCACGGCCCCCCCGCCGCCGCGAGACGCCGCTCGTACTCCGCCAGGTACCGCTCCACGCCGTCGGCGATCGCCCGTGCGAGCCGGCGCTGCTCGGCCGGCGTGGTGAGGAGCTGGGCCTCGGCGCGGTTGCTTCCGAAGCCGAGTTCCACGAGGACCGCCGGCATGTAGGAGGTCGCGAGCACCATGAACCCCGCCTGCTTCACGCCGCGGTTCTCGCCCGGGTGGACCCCGGCGAGGGTACCCTGGACCAGCTCGGCGAGGCGGCTCGATTCCCGCAGGTGTTCGTTCTGCGCCAGGTCCCGCAGGATGAACGACAGCGGGTCGCCGCGCCGCGCCTGCTGCA
>CAYLJK010000043.1:0-678 GCA_964383975.1 uncultured Gemmatimonadales bacterium
TCCTCGTCCGGCGTGGCGCGCGCGAACTGCGCAAGGGCGAGCACCGCCTGGGCAGCGCCGTTCCAGACCGCCACCGTCGGATGGTACTCCTCCCACCAGTAGCCGTCCGCGGTGTCGGGGTGCAGCACGCCCCCTTCGTCCCACCCCACGAGGAGCGAATGCATCACCTGCCGCGCCCGCGCGAGCCAGCGGACGTCGCCGGTGCGCTCGTGGCACGCGGTGAACAGGATAATCGCATACGCCTGGGCCAGGCCCGAGATCCACGGCGGTAACTGGAACACGCCGCCCGAACTCCACGGGAAGAGGTACTCCCAGACCGGGAAGCTGCGCCCCTGCGCCGTGCGCCAGAGCGCGTAATCGTACAGCTGATCCCCCATGGCGGTGAGTGACTCCGTCGGAACGCCGGGACGCGGGACCAGGTACGCGACCGCCTGAACAGTGCTCACGGGCTGGAAGTGGGGTCCGAGGTCGCCGTAATCCACCCAGGCAAGATGCGGGGTGGCGCTCGGCCACAATCGGCCTCCCGAACTGCGCACCGAGCCCGACGCCAGCTCTCGGACGACGCGGACGTGGTCCAGCATGCGGTGGAAGCGCGCGCTGTCGGAGAAGAGCCCACGCGCGTACAGGTCCGTGATCCGCTGGAGCGAGCGCGCGTATGCCGCGCCGCGCAACGAACGC
>CAYLJK010000043.1:688-10501 GCA_964383975.1 uncultured Gemmatimonadales bacterium
GGCTGTCGGCCTCCGCGGTCACCAGCGCCAGCAGCGCCTCGGCCGCCAGCGCGTCAGGCGCGCTGAGAAACCGTTGTTGCAGCAGGCACGCCGGCACGCGCCGAGCCGGCAGCGTCGGGCGAGGAGCGCATCCGCCCGGCTCCGAATCCAACAGGCTGTCGCCGCATCCCACGCCCAAGGCTGCAGCCAGGACGGCAGCCGGGACGGGGAGCTGCAGGCACCGCCAGCGGTGTCTCACGCCGTGCGCATGCGCGGTTGGTTCCAGAGCGCCAGTCGCAGCACGCCAACGCCGAGACCGGCCAGCAGGCCCGCGACCACGACGAGACGGCGATTGGGCCAAGTGCGCTTCACGGGCAGAATCGCCGGATCGATGACGCTTATCGCCGGCGTGTTGCGCACCTCGGCCACCGCGGCCTGCTCGGCCTGGAGCCGGAGTTGCGTGTACACCGTCTGCTCCATCTCCACGTTGCGGCGCAACCGTCCTTCCTCGACCTGGAGGGCCGGCGCACCGCTGATGATCCGGTTGCGCTCGTAGAACGTCGCCAGTCGCGCCTCGGCGTCCGCCAGGCGCTGCCGCGCGACCTCCGCGCGCTCGGCGGTGAACGAGCGCTCCGCCGCGGCGCGGGCCTGCCGTAGTCGGACGTTGGCTTCGTTGAGCGCCGCCAGCGTGGTCTCGGCCAGCGCCAGCGCGAGTTCCGGAGTTCCGGCCTCGACCGCGAACCCGACCACCCCCGTACGGATGTTCACATCCACGCGCATCGACTTGGCCAGCTTGCGCACCGCCAGGTGGTCGCGGAGCCCCGTGGGCCTGCGGTCGAGCCGCCAGATGGCGGCCAGCAGCACCGTGTCACCCCGCCAGGGGTAGCGGGCCTGCACGACTCGGCGCAGCACAGCGCCGGTGCGCAGCAGATCGCCGAAGAGCTGCGCGTTGCTCTGCGTGGTGAGCTGGATGCCGCCGATCTGCGATGCCAGCCCAGCCAGGGCTCCGCCGAGGGATGGGGCGCTTGCCGGCGCCTCGGCCTGGAACGACGCGCCGGCGGTGTAGCGCGACGGCAGGAGCAGCGCCGTCGCCACGCCGATGACGGCGCCCACCACGGCGGCAGCGCCCAGCCAGCGCCAGGAAGCGAGCACCTGCCGCATCAAGTGCTCCGTGCCGGCGTACCAGGGAGCGGGCGCGCTCACTGGGTTACCAGCACGACGATGGCGATGATGGACGCCAGCGTCTGCGCGATGCCGCCGAACAGCGCCACGTAGTCTACGCGATCGTCCTGGTCCCGGGCGGGCACGAAGATCTCGGAGCCTGGGCCCGGCTCCGGCTCGTTCCGGAACAGCAGCAGGACGCGGTTCGTCCGCCGCACGAGGCCGTCCGCCTGGCGCACCGACGCGCCGCCCCTGTCGGCATTGCGGGCGAAACCGCCGGCGCCGTCGACGTAATAGCTGAGACTGGCGCCGGGCTGCCAGAGCACGCTGCCAGGCGTGTTGACGGCACCGACCACGCGCACGCTCGGGATGTATTCCGGGATGACGATGGAGTCGCCAGGCTGCATGATGACGTTCGAGCGGTACTGCGGCTCGCGCAGGGCCCGCGGCAGGTCGATGTTGATGCGGCCGGCGTTGTTAAGGATGCGGAAGAACCGGATCCCCTGCGGGTACGCCCTCCGGGTCAGTCCTCCGGCCCGCGCGATGATGTCATTCAGTCGCTCGTCCTTGGTGCGCAGGGAGTACGTGCCGGGAAATCGCACCTCCCCCAGGATCTGCACCGTGCGCTGAAGCTCAAAATCCGGCTGGCGCAGGATCAACACGTGGTCGAACGGCTGCAACGTGACGTCCGGCGCCCCGCTCCCCAGGAAGGGAAGTCCCTGAGGGCCGACGGTCCGGCCCAGCGAGTCCCGATCGAACAGGTACGTCGAGTCGAGCGGGACCCGGATCGTCGTGGCCATCTGGCCCTGCGACCGGTCGGCCGGCAGCCGGGCGATCTCGGCCTCCTGGAGCCACGCACCGATCCGCGGACCCCGGGCCATCAGCACCAGGTCCCGCAGCGTCATCCCCTCGCGCCACGGGTACCGCCCCGGCCGGGTCACCATCCCGGCGACGGCCACCGTGATGCTGTCCCGCATCTCCGGCCGCCCGTACACCGTCACGATGTCGTAGTCCGCGAGGACGAGGTCGTCGGCCCACGCCGCGTCGGGACCGGAGGGCAGTGCCACCGCGATCACCGAGCGCGTCGAGTCAGCCGGGTCCAGCCGCTCCACGTGCGCCCGCCCCGCATACGTCGCCGGGCGGAATCCCCCCGCCTGCGCCACGAGGCGCGAGAGCCGCATCCCGGGCTCGAGTCCGTACCGGCCCGGCTGATACACGCTCCCGTGGATCTCCACGAAGTTCCGCCGCGCGCCGCCCGGCAGGGAGTCCACCCGGACCACGTCCCCGTCGGCCATCGGCAGCGGCGGCGCGACGGTGACGCCGTTCGGCTCGGCGGTGAGCGGCACCTCCACCACGACGCGCTGCGGCCCGTCCGGGGCCCGCTGGCCGGCCGGCACGATCCGCTCCACGGACAGGCGCGTCAGGGCGGCGTCCGCGCGGAAGCCGCCGGCCGCGCGGACCAGGTCGGCCAGCGTCTCCGTGCCCGTCAGTTCATAGATGGCCGGCCGGGTGACCGCGCCCAGGACGGTCACCCGCGGGCCGTGCACGGGCACGAAGACGACGTCACCCGTCTGGATGCGGATGTCGTTACGGGTGTCGCCGCGCAGCAGGTAATCGTACAGGTCGAAGGTGGCCGCCGTCGTCCCGCCACGCCGCACCTCGATGCGGCGCGTGTTCGCGCGATCCGTCACGCCGCCGGCCGCGTACAACGCCGTGAGCACCGTGCCGAGGGAGCTGATCTGGTAGGCGCCGGCCTGGCCGACCTCGCCCACCACGTACACCTGCACCGCGCGGACGCTCGCCACGGAGATGTCGAACTGCGTCGTCGCTCCGGCCCCGCGGCGGACGCCCGAATACACCCGGCCGAGCCGCGTGTAGAGCACGCTCCGCAGCTGCTCGAGCGTGAGGTTCGCGACGAACACCTGCCCGACCTGCGGGACCAGGACGAAGCCCTCGCGGCTGACCTGGAGGGAGTATGCCAGCTCCACGTCGCCCGTGAGGATGAGCACCAGCTGGTCGCCGGGGCCGAGCCGATAATCCGCGGGAACGGGACCGGACAGCAGCGGCAGGAACTGGGTCGTCGTCCGCCGGAAGACGTCTGTCCCGAAGACCGACACGTCCCGGCGCTCCGGCTCCGCGGCCGCGGCGGCGGCGCGGACGAACCCGGTGTCCACGGGCAGGGAATCGAGCCGCACCGAGATGGCCGGCAGCCCCAGCGCCTGGATCGCCGCCAGCTCCTGGGTGCCGGGCGCACGAACCGTCTGCCCGGGTCCGGGAACGGCGAAGTAGGCGTCGAGGAGGTTGGCGGGGTATCCGCTCGCCTGGAGGCGCGCGCGGATCTGGTCCTGGGTCATCCCCGACTGGCCGATGCGCTGGCGGATGACGTCCGCCAGCCCCGGCTGCTGCTGGACCGCCTGCTGAAGGGCCTGGGCGGCCTGAGACGGCGGGGGAGGCTGCTGGGAGGCGAGCCGCCCCGGCGCGGCGACCGCCACCAGAGCGAACAGAACGTACTTTGCGCGACAAAGTAGCATGCGGTAACCTGGCATGGCGGCGCAAAGTTCGCAATGCCAATGGGTTTCGTCAACGCACCGCCGCCGCTAGTTTGATGCGCCATGGCCACAGTCCTCGTCACCGGCGGCGCCGGCTTCATCGGCTCCGCGCTCGTCCGCCGCCTGGTCCTGGAAGAAGGGACCACCGTCGCGAACGTGGACTCCCTCACGTACGCCGGCAACCTGGAGTCCCTGGCCGCGGCGCGGGAGCACCCGCGCCACCGCTTCCACCACGTGGACATCGCCGACCAAGGCGCCGTGCGCGCCGTGTTCGAGGCGGAACGGCCCGGCGCGGTCCTGCACCTGGCCGCCGAGTCGCATGTGGACCGGTCCATTGACGGACCGGACGCGTTCATCCGCACCAACGTCAACGGGACGTTCAACCTGCTGGTCGAGGCCAGGCGCTACTGGAGCGGGCTCGAGGGCGAAGCGAAGGCGCGATTCCGGTTTCTGCATGTCTCGACGGACGAGGTGTATGGTTCGCTGGGAGCGGAGGGGTTCTTCACCGAGGCGTCGCCGTACCGGCCGAACTCCCCCTACTCGGCGTCCAAGGCCGCCTCGGACCACCTGGTCCGCGCCTGGGTGCACACCTACGGGTTCCCGGCGCTCATCACCAACTGCTCGAACAACTACGGGCCCTTCCAGTTCCCGGAGAAGCTGATCCCGCTCAACGTCCTCAAGGCGCTGGCTGGCGAGCCGATGCCGGTGTACGGGCGCGGCGAGAACGTGCGGGACTGGCTGCACGTGGACGACCACGTGGCGGCGTTGCTCCTGGTGCTGGAACGGGGGCGCGTCGGCGAGACGTACCTCGTCGGCGGGGGAGGGGAGCGGCGGAACCTGTCGGTGGTCGAGGCGATCGCGGACCTGGTGGACGAGCTGCACGGGCCGCTGCCGGACGGACGCCGTCGCCGCGAACTCATCCGCTTCGTCGCCGACCGTCCGGGGCACGACCTGCGCTATGCCATTGACTCGACGAAGCTGCGCACGGAGCTGGGGTGGGCGCCGGCGCACTCCTTCGAGGCCGGGCTGCGCGAGACGGTGGCCTGGTACCTGGCGCACCGCACGTGGTGGGAGCGCGTGCAGTCGGGGGCCTACCGGGGGGAGCGGCTGGGCCTCCCCGCGGAGCGAGGCGCGTGAGGCACACGGTCGTCAGCCTGCCCGGCGGCTCGAGGCGAGGTTAGGATTGGTGCCCATGACCGATCGGCTCCGCTTCGCGCTCGTCGGCTGCGGCCGCATCTCCACGAGCCATTTCGACGCCCTCGAGAAGCACCAGGACCGGGCGGAGTTGGTCGCGGTGTGCGACGTGGACCCGGCGGCGTTGGAGCAGGCGCACCGGCGCACCGGCGCACCGGCGCACCGGTCGCTCGATGACCTGTTGGCCGGGTCCGACGCCCAGGTCGTCGTGCTCGCCACGCCGAGCGGGCTGCATCCGGCCCAGGCCATCCAGGCGGCGCAGGCGGGGCGGCACGTCGTCACCGAGAAGCCGATGGCCACGCGGTGGCTGGACGGGAAGCGGATGGTCGAGGCGTGCGACCGCGCCGGCGTGCAGTTGTTCGTCGTGAAGCAGAACCGGCTCAATCCCACCGTGCAACTCGTCAAGCGGGCGATCCGGAAGCACCGTTTCGGCCGCATCTTCGCCGTCACGTGCAACGTGTTCTGGACCCGGCCGCAGGAGTACTACGACAGCGCGAAGTGGCGCGGCACGTGGGAGTTCGACGGCGGCGCGTTCATGAACCAGGCGAGCCACTACGTGGATCTTCTGGAGTGGCTCCTCGGTCCGGTGGAGTCGGTGTACGCCTACACGGCCACGCTCGCCCGGCGCATCGAGGTGGAGGATACGGGGATCGCGGCCATCCGCTGGCGCAGCGGCGCCCTGGGCTCCATCAACGTCACGATGCTGACCTACCCGAAGAACCTCGAGGGCTCGGTCACGATCCTCGGAGAGAAGGGGACCGTGCGCCTGGGCGGCGTGGCGGTGAACCGGATCGAGCACTGGGAGTTCGCTGACGCGGACCCGGAGGACGACGCGCAGTGGCGGGAGGCGAGCTACCAGACGTCGTCGGTGTACGGGTTCGGGCACACGCTGTACTACGACAACGTCATCCGCGCGCTGCGCGGCGAGACCGCGCCGGAGACCGACGGGCGCGAGGGCCTGCGCTCGCTGGAACTGCTGGTCGCGATCTACGAGTCGGCGCGCGACGGGCGGCGGGTGGGGCTGCCGCTGGAGTACTGAGCGCGGCGCGGCCGCTCCGACGGACCGGCTCCTGGCTCACCTCATACACACCCTGTCTGTCCGGCCCCCGGGGCAGGTCTGCGGCCTGGAGCCCTCCGGCGCCCCTGGCGCGGGACGAAAACCACGCGTCTCCGCGCCAGGTCCGGGGGATCTCACCTGGCGGCACGCGCGGCGCAGTACAGGACTTTCGCGATGCCCGCGGCGCACGCGCGCACGTCGAGCCGCTCCTCCGCCCGTCGGCGAGCCGCCACGCCCATGCCCGCCCCGCTCGCGCTCAGCCCGCCCTCGAGCGAGGCGGCGAGCGCCGCCGGATTCCGTGGAGGAACCAGCCAACCTGATACGCCGTGCTCCACGAGCTCCAGGGGGCTACCCTCGCCCGCCGCCACCACCGGGACACCACAGGCCATCGCCTCCGCGACGACGCGACCGAACGGCTCGGGTCGGATCGAGTAGTGGACGACGAGGTCGAATTCCGGGTACAGGGTCCATGGCGCGTGCTGGAAGCGAACGAAGTGGATGCGTTCACGTAGCGGCGTGCCGTCGGGCACCCGCGCGGTCTCAACACGCCGCACCAGCTCCCGGGCGTATCCCCGCTCGGCGGCGGTGTCGTAGATGGGTCCGCCGACCAGGACTAGATGCCCGTTCGTGATCCTCGTGGCCGCCAGCTCGAACGCTGCGATGACCTCGAAGTGACCTTTCCACCGGGCGAAGACCGCCGGCATCCCGATGAGACGCGCCGCGGGCTCCAGCCCCAGCAGTTCGTGGATCCAGCCGGTCCTGTGGGCGGGCGCGAAGCGGTCGAGATCCACACCGTTGGGCACTGCCGTGAGCCGGTGTCCCGCGAGGCTCCTCCAGGCCGCGGCTGTGGCCGCCGAGTTGGCGATGGTGGCGTCCGGTAGCGCGGCGGCCATGAGCCGCCACGCCGGCCCGGTCCAGGGCGGTGGGAACTCCCGGAGATGCCAGACGCGCGCCGGCCCGCGGATCAGCCCGCACGCGAGGTGCGCCTTGAAGCCGTTGCTGTAGAGGAGGTCCGGCATGCCGTCGAACAGGGCGCCAGCGGCGCGTCGGATGGCCCCCGCCCACGCGTGGATACCGCGCACCGCGTGGACGACCGTCGCGAGAGTCGGGACCGTCCGCTGGGACAGCTGCAGGAACTCCGCGGGCGGCGCGGCGACGGCGACGGGCACGCCGGCGCTGCGCAGATGCGCGGCAAGAGGGCCTTCCGACGGGACCAGCACGCCCAGGGTGATACCGTGCTCCGGTGCGCGGACGGCGAAGTCAAGGAGGCTCCACTCCGAACCTCCGAGGGCCGGCGACACGGATACCGCGGCAACCGTGACGGGCTGCATCGGCTCAGCGCTGGGCGACGAGGCGTTCATAGACCGCCCGGGTCATGGCCGCGGCGTCGTCCCAGGTGTGCCGTGCCGCGCGCGCCGTGCCGCGCGCGATGAGTTCCTCGCGCCTGCGCCGGTCCTCCAGCAGGCCCCCGAGCATCTCGGCCAGGCGATCGGGCCCGACGTCGCCGGTCACCAGCGCAGCGTCGCCGACCGCCTCCGCATTGCCCCCCGCGCCACTGGTCACCACCGGAAGACCGGCGGCCATCGCCTCCAGGGCGGGGAAGCCGTAGCCTTCGTAACGGGACGGCAGCACCAGCACATCCGCCGCGCTGTACGACTCGAGCAGCTCGGCATCGGTCACGTTCGGGACTTGGAGGACGAACGGCCGTCCTTCGGCGGCGATGGCCGCCCGCTGTGCACGGCTGAACCGCCCGCCCACCTGCACCAGGACGGCTTCCAGGCCGCGCCTGCGCAGCGCGCCGACCGCACGGATCGCCGTGCCCACGTTCTTGCGAGGCAGGCAGCTGCCCACATGAAGGAGCACTCGCGCATCGGCGCCAGCGCCGAGTTCGCTCAACCAGGTCCGCCGGCGCGCCGCAGTCCGGTCCGGATCGGGCCTGCTGAAGAAGAGCGCGTCGACGCCGAACGGGATCACGGCGAGCCGGCCAGCGGGCACGTCGAGCAACCGGCAGACCTCCTCGCCGACGAAGCGGGTGCCGACGATGAACCGGTCCGCGCGGCGGAGATTCCCGAGGACCCAGCGCAGCAACGCATCCCGGGCGCGGGCGCGGAGGGTGCGCCTGCGCTCCAGCAGCACGTGGACGGGGTAGAGGTCGTGCACCGTCACCACGCTCGGACGGCCGGGGAACGCGACGAGGCAGTGGGCGTAGGAGTGGTCGAGGATGTGCACCACGTCTCCGCCGACCCCCCGCAGCGCGAGGGGATAGTGGCAGTATCGCGTGAAGTACCGAGGTCCTCGCAGTCGCTTCCACGCGCCGGGGACGATCGCCTCGGGCGTGCGGGACTCCAGGGCGACGGCATAGCGGTCCATCGCCCGCCAGCCCTCGATGGCCAGGTCACGCACGAGCACCGGCCGGATCATCCCCCGGCTCCGTGTCGGAAGAACCGATCCCACCACGCCTCGTGAACCAGGAGCGACCACAGCAGCAGGGAGTGGTCGGCCCCGCCTTGATGCTCCAGCAGCAGGTTCCGTGCGACGCCGGGGTCCAGGTGCTCGCGCGTGAAGCTGCCGGGACGGGACATGCGATCGCGCAGCGCGATCCCGAGCCGTCCACGCATCCACGCGGCCACCGGCGGTCGGAACGGGTGCTTGGGTCGCCTCGCGGACGCGCGCGGCAAGTCCGCGGCGAACGCCTGGCGCAGCCACGCCTTGCCGCGATGGGAGAAGCGCAGGTCCGTCGGCAGGTGGCACACGAATTCGACCAGGTCCCGATCGAGGAACGGCGCGCGGGCCTCGAGGGACGCGGCCATGGACATCCGGTCCAGCTTCAACAGGACGTCGTCAGCGAGCCACGCCTGCAAGTCGTGCTCCAACACGGCCGCCAACGTATGGCCAGAGTCCGAGGGCCTGCCATCGGGCTCGCCCAGGTACCAGGATTCCCAGCCCTCGAGGGGAAGCCGGCACAGCGCCGCGACGGTCCGCGGTGACGTGCCGCTCATCCACACGGCGCTCCGGAGGAGGGGGTCCGCAGGCGCGTCCGCCAGGCGTGCGCACGCCGTGGCGGCGCGACCGGGAAGCAGTCGGGCCGCGGTCGCGAAGAGCGCGCGCCGTAGCGGCCGCGGAAGGAAACGTGCGTGGTCCGCAAGGCGGCTCAACGCGTAACGCGGATACCCCAGGAACAGCTCGTCCGCACCTTCGCCGGACAGCACCACCGTGACCTGCGACCTGGCCGCCCGGCAGATCAGCAGCGTCGGCAGGGCGGCGGCGTCGCCCATCGGTTCGTCCAGGTGCCACACCACGTCGTCGAGCAGGGCCGCGGCGTCCAGGCTGACGACGATCTCGGTGTGCACGGTGTCGAAATGGGCGGCGACCCGGCGGGCGGCGGCGCGCTCGTCGCTGTGCGGCGGATCGAATCCCACCGTGTAGGTCCTCAGCGATCCCCAGCCGGCACGACGCGATGCCGCCACGACGATGCTGCTGTCGAGTCCGCCGGACAGCAGCGCGCCGAGGGGGACGTCGCTGACCAGGCAGCGCGCCACCGCGGTGGTGAGATGCGCGCGGACGGCGTCGGGGATGTCCGCGGCGCGCAGCGCGAGCGGCGCGGGCGCCGGTGGTCGCCAGTATGGGCGGACCTCGCAGGACGCCCCGTCGATCCAGGCGTAGTGGCCGGGTGGGAGGCGGCGGACGTTCGCGAACGCGGTCCGTGGTCCCGCGAGGTAGCGGGTTGCCAGACTCCTCCCCAACACGGATCGGTCGAGCTGCGGGCTGAGGCTCGGGTGCCGGAACAGCGCCTTGATCTCCGAGGCGGCGGCCCACCCGCCGGTGGACTGGGAGGATACGGTTCTGGTCGACGGGTGCATCGTGGACAATATG
>CAYLJK010000044.1:0-10436 GCA_964383975.1 uncultured Gemmatimonadales bacterium
GCGATCGCGAACGCGAACATGCCGCGGACGCGCTCGAGAAGCCCCTCGAGACCCCACTCCAGGTACCCGTGAACCAGCACCTCGGTGTCGGACCGAGACCGGAATCGGCGCCCCATCCCCTCCAGCGTCCGGCGCAGCTCGCGGAAGTTGTAGATCTCGCCGTTGAGCGCGGCCCAGACGTCCTGCGTCTCGTCCGAGATGGGTTGGTGTCCCCCGTCCACGTCAATGACCGCCAGCCGCCGGGCGGCAAGCACGGTCCGGTCCACGCGAGCGACACCGGCATCGTCGGGGCCGCGATGGACCAGCGTCGCGGCCATGGCCGCCGCGACCTCTGTCCCTCCGCACGCGTGCAGGACGACGATGCCGCACATCAGGCGCGCTCGCGCATCATGGTGGCGTGAAAGGCTCGGGTGCGGGCGGCAAGGACGGCGTCCGAGAAGTGCTGCTCCGCCCGCATCCGTCCGGCCCGCCCGAGAACGGCAAGCCGTTCACGGTCACGGGCCAGCTCATCCAGCGCCTCCGCGAGGGGCACCGGATCCCCTGCGGGGATGACGATCCCGGCGCCGGCGATGACCTCCGGGATGGCTCCGGTGCCGGACCCGATGACGGCGACTTCATGCGCCATGGCCTCGATGAGCACGTGGCCGAACTGCTCGGTCCATCGTGGCGTGCGGCGCGACGGCAGGACCAGCACGTCCGTGACCGCCCATCGCGTCGCCACCTCGGGCGGGGGAAGCGCTCCGGCGAAACAGACCGTGGATGGGTCCAACCCCAGCCTGGCCGTGAGCCGCTCCAGGCGGGAGCGGGCAGGACCGTCGCCGACGACGGTCAGCCGAATCGGCGACCTGACGCGGGCGGCCGCGTGGAGCAGTACGTCCACCCCCTTGGCAGTGACCAGTCGCCCCACATACGCGATCCGGAGTGCGTCGTCGCGTTGGCGGGGGCGCAGGGGGGCCGGTATGGCCACCCCCAGTTGCGGGATCACCTCGATTGGACGGTCGAAGCCGAGCCCCCGAACGACGGCCTCGGCGCCGCGGCTGCCGGCGATCACGCCGGTCGCGCGGCCAAGGACGATACGCTCGATCAGCGACCACGGGACCGGCATGCGCGAGGGGAGGTTTTCCCAGGTGAACAGGCACAGAGGGTTGCAGTCGCAGGACGCGGCCACCAGCAGCGCCGTCGGCGTCCAGGGTTCCTCCTCGAGCTGGACGACCGTGCCCGGGCGCCGGAGCTCCGCGACCGGGACGCGCAGCAGACCCAGACTCGGGTGACAGGGACCCCACCACGGCGCCGGGATGATGCGCACCTCCCCGTCGGTCGTCTCGGCAGGGATCCTCCAGGTCCGGCCGAGAGTGCGATCGCGCCAGACCGCCGGCACCACGGCGGCGACGGGGCCCGACGCCGCCAGGGCACGGAGCTTCCCGCGGTTCTGGGGCTCGACGTAGGTGTGAGAGATGACCAGGAGGCGCCTCACCCGACGGCCCGGCGGTAGACGTCCTCGGTGGATTCCACTACCCGTTCCCATCGGGCGGCCTGCGCGGCGGCACGCGCGGCGGTGCCCATGGCCGCCGCACGTGCCGGGTCGCGGAGAATGGCGGCCATCGCCGACGCAAACGCCGGCGCATCGGTGGGATCCGCCACGAGGATGCCGCTGGCGCCGTCGGTGATCAGCTCGGAGGCCCCGGCATCGGCCGAGGCGACGACCGGCAGGCCGCTGGCCATCGCCTCGGTCACCACCATCCCGAACGGCTCGTACACACTAGGCAGCACGAGGAAGTCGGCGGCGGCGTAGAGGGCGGCCACATCACGGCGATGGCCGAGAAGGTGCAACCGCGGTTCCAGCCCAGCGGCTGCCGACCAGCGACGGGCGAGGGCCGGGTCGCCGCTGCCGGCGACCACGAGATGCAACCCCGCGACGCCCGCGGCCGCGCGGATGGCGGTCTCCAGGCCCTTGCGCTCATACGTACCGACGAACAGCGCCACCCGCGCATCGGCCGGCAGGCCTAGGTCGCGCCTTAGGTCGCCGCGGGCGTGCGGCCATCGCGCCTTGTCGAAGGACGCACAGTCCACACCGTTGGGGACGGTGCTGATCGGCACCCGGACGCCGTAGTGGTGCCGCAGCGCGTCCGCGGTCCCCGAGGACACGGCGATGACCTGGCGCAGGCGCGGATGCGCGAAGGCCCGCGCCTCGAACCGCACCGATTGGCCGGCGACGAAGGCGTCGTAGCCGCGGCGCCACAGCTTCGGAGCGCGGAGGCCGAGTCGCCGCCGGATGACCCTCCACTCGGCATGGCAGAACTGTGCGGTGATCACCGATGCGCCCGGACAGCAGCCGCCCACCGCGTGGACCACGTCGCATCGGCTGGCGCGAGCGATACGGGCCGCCAGCGTGGCGAAGGCGGGGGCCAGTAGCGCCAGGGGGCGCGCCGGCAGGCGAATGACGTGCGCGATGACGTGGGCGCCGTCCAGCTCCTCCACGCCGACCACCACCAGATGGACCTCGTGTCGGGACGCCAGCCGGCGGGCGAGTTCGAGGACGTATCGATCCTGACCGCCGGTCGGGCGCGCGTGGTGGGCAACCAGCGCGATTCTCACGCCGCCAGCACCCGGCGGTACGTCGCTTCCACGCGGCGCGTCATGGCGACGGCGTCGAAGCGCCGGGCGGCCGTGTCCGCGCCGGCTGCGGCCAGGCGCGCGGCGGTCGCGCGATCGTCGTGCAGGGCCAGCAGTGTGGTGGCGAGGATCTCGGGTTCGCGCGGCGGCACGAGCAGGGCGTCGACCGAAGGGGTGACGATCTCCCGGATCGGCAGGCAGTCCGAGGCGACCAGCGCGGCGCCGGCCGCCATCGCCTCGATAGCGCCCAGGCCGAAGGACTGAGGGACCTCGGGCAAGTGCACGGCAACGTCGCACGCACTGAGTACCTCCGCGAAAGGCACGTCCGCGCCGAGCCAGCGGACGCGAGCGGCGATCCCGAGCTCCGCCGCGAGCTGGCGCAGGCGGTCCGGGTAGTGTGCATCCCCGAACACCGGCCCACCGGCGATCAGGAGTGTCGCGTCGGCGCGAGCCCGCAACAGCGAGGCGGCAGCCCGCAGGAACGTCTCGTGACCCTTTCCCGTGACGAGGCGCGCGGTCATCCCGACGACGAACGCGTCCGGGGCCACGCCAGCGATCGCGCGCCCGCGCTCCCGGCACACTGCCCGGGGTGAGTTGGGGAGGCGCGTGCCGGGTGGGACGATTTCGATGGGGGTCCGGCGGAGGTTCAGACGGCGCTGGCGCTCCGCCGCGTGCCGCGAGTTCGCGAAGATGAGCCTGCTGGGTACGATGGCGGCGGCAAGCTCGACCGCGGACCGCGGTGTCGAGAGATTGTGCTGGAACCAGACCTCGGGGAGGCGGGCGCGGCGCGCCGCCCGGCCACCGTGGACGTGGCCCCACGCCATGACGCTGTGGACGAGGTCCACCTCGAGCGAGCGCAGCGCCGCCGCCAGTCGTCTCGCGAACGCTCCAGCCTCGAGCACGTGCCGGAGCCGGGGCGCCCTGAGGACCACCGTGTCCACGCCGAGCGCGCACGTCTCCTGCGAGAGCGGTCCGTCCTGGAGGAACACGGCGACCGGCCGCACGGCGCCCGGGTCGTGGAGCTCGATGAGGTCCATCGTGACGCGCTCGGCTCCGCCACGATGGGCGTGCGGGCAGACGTAGGCGACTCTCACGGCTCCTCTCGAAGCGCAGTGAGGAGCCTCCGCGCCAGCGCCGTGACGGACGCGGAGGCCTCGAAGTCCATGGTCCGCGCTGCCGCCGCCGCCCGGGCCCGGGGATCGCCGACCAGCTGCGCGACCCGCTCCCCGAACGCCTCGGGACTCCCCTCGCAGACAGCGAGCCGTCCGGCTTCGGGATCGAACAGCGGCCCCGTGGTGCTCACCACGGGGATCGCATGCGCCAGCGCCAGCATCGCGCTGGTGCGGCGCAGGGTCAGCCCGTCCACAAACGGGGCGAGCGCAAGGTCGAGCGCGCGCATGGCGTCCGACACCGCGGCGGCATCCGTCCCTGGAACCCGCCGCACGTGATGCCCGGCCAGCCAGCGGGGCGCCGGGCGTTCCGACCCGTAGCCGAGCCGCACCCACACGACATCGGCGCGGCCCCGTAGGGCATCGGCGGCGGCTCGCGCGTGCGCCGCGCTGTAGCCACTCGCGCTGGTCCCGAACAGCCCGATGGCCACCATACCGTCGTCCAGACCCAGCGCGGCGCGAGCCGCCGCCCGGGTCAGTTCGGAGGTCGGGAGCGTCGCGCCGATCGGCACGGTGGCGACAGCGGCGCCGCGGGTCCGCCACGCCTCCAGCCGCCTGGTCCAGGCCGGCACCGGTGTGAACACACGGTCTGCCTGGCGAACCAGGAACCGCAGCTGCCAGCGCATCGGCCAGCCCGTGACCAGCCAGGGGAGCCGGGAGAACGGCACCCAGGGCTCGTGCACCAGCAGCGCGATGGAGTGGCCCCGGCTCAGGCTCCGTGCGACCGCCCGGCAGAGGGACGGCGCAAGGCCGCGTCGCCCGTAGAGGAACGGGGCGAACTGCAGCAGCAACCACCGGTGCGCCGTGGGATGGACCACCTCGGCGATGTCGCGCGGCACAACGCCGATGCGGGCAGGGACGGGGGCGACGGAGGCTGGTGAGCCCCGCTGGGCCAGCACCAGGGGTGTCACGCCCTCGCGGTGGAGCGCCCGGGCGAGCGCCGCCGTGTGGTCGGCGATCCCTCCGCGCACAGGCGGGATGCTCGGCGAGTAGAGGGCGATCACCCGGCGGTCACCAACCGGAGCAGCTGCTCCAGGGCGGAGGCGCTGGTGTCCCAGTCGTAGTGCCTGGCGACATGCTCCCGACCGGCGAGACCCATGCGCTCGGCCAATGCGCGGTCGCTCAGGAGTTCCACGAGCGCCGCTGCGAATGGCTCGGGCTCGTCGGCGAGGCGCACGTGTCGGCCGTCGTGGACATCGAGTCCCTCGACCGCGACACGGGTCGCCACCACGGGCCGACCGGCAGCCAGCGCCTCGAGGACCTTCAGCCGGGTGCCCGCCCCTGTCTGGAGCGGCGCCACCGCGATGGCCGCGGACGCGAGCTCCACGGCGACGCGGTCCACCGGACCGACCACCTCGACACCAGGGAGCGCCGCCAGCCCGGCCAGCTCCCGGTGCGCCCCGGGGCCGACGAGCCGCACGGTGGCCTGCGGGATCGCCGTCCGGACCAGCGGCCAGACGTGCCGGGCGAACCAGACCGCGCCGTCCCGGTTCGGGCGGTACGTCATGGTGCCGATCATCACCACCCCCTGGCCGAGCGGCAGGCGGCGGAACGCCGCCATGTCCACACCGTTGGGGACGACGCGGACGCACGCGTGCGGCGCCAGGATGCTGAGCCGGTCGGCCTCCAGGTCGGATACCGCCGCGATGCCCTGGACGTGCGAGAGGCCGCGACGCTCCGCCAGCAACGTCGTCCGCGCGTACGTGCGCCACAGCCACCGGCGCCATCCCGTCCGCGCGCACGCTTCGCGCTCGGTGCGCAGCGGCTCGAAGTCGTGTTCGTCCACCACGACCGCGGTCGGCACCATCCGCCGCGCGTACGGCAAGAGCCACGAGTGCTCGAGCAGCACGGCGTCGGGGCGGACCGTTCTGGCCGTCGCGGCCAGCGATTCTCCGGCCCTGCGACGCACGTACTGGGCGGCAGGCGTTCGGAGACTCCGCGCGCGGAGCAGCGCCCAGGCGACGGAACCGCGCCTGGGGTTGAGCCGCGGGATATCGGCGGTCGCGACCGACGCGAACACCCCGTACGGTCCGGCGTGCCCGACCGGCGGCTCGCGGGGGCTGCGCAGGCAGAACAGGTGCACCTCGTGCCGCCGCGCCAGGCGCTGCGACAGCTGCCAGGTGCGCACGTGCCCGCCGCTGTGGGCGGGCCATGGCACATAGGGCGACACGACGAGGACGCGCACGAGCGCCGGACTTCGCGTCCGCCGCCTTCAGCGGGCGGCGACGCGCTCCTCCCGTGCGTCCGCCGGCGCGGCGGAGCCGCCGGCCGGCGCCATGTGGCCCATCGCGGCGACCACGCCCGACGTCAACCAGAACCATGCCGTGATCGGATTGGCGAGCAGGGGCTGGGATCCCCAGGACATCGCCAGCACGGCGAGCAGCACGCCCGCGACCGCCGCCGCCACGGCGGCGAGCGATGCGTCGGGGGAGCGCGCCGCCGTGCGCATGGCGGTGACCAGCATGGCTACCAGGATGGCCGACAAGAGGACGACGCCCGGAACCCCCGTCTCGACGATCATGTTGGCGAAGAAGTTGTCGGACCACCCGACGTCCTGCTGGAGGCGGGCGCTCTGCGGGTCGGCAGTCAGCGCCCCCTGCAGCGCCCCGGCGGCCGACCCCGTGCGCCCGAGCCCCGCGCCGAGCGGGTACCGTTCAAGGCGCCAGGCGATGGCCTTCAACGGATTCTGGCGGGCGGCGACCACGCTTTGAGGATCCGCCAGCGTCAACAGGCGGTTCGTCACCGAGTTGTCGCGCCAGATCTCGGGGACGCGAGGGTCGGATCGCACGGCCTCCGTCGCGAGCGGGCGGAGGACCCGCTCGACCGCGAAGTACGACCCCACGCCGAGGGCCGCCGCGACCGCCAGCGCCACCGTGCTGCCCAGCCGGCCCCGGCTCACCGCCAGCCAGGTCATCGCCAGGAGCGCCAGGACGCAGCCGAGAAACAGCTGCCGGCCTCCGGAGACCACGAACGTGCCGCCCGCGAGGGCCAGCGCCACCGCTGCAAGCACCTTGTGCCACCGGCGATACCCTGGCGACGTGAGGATGGCGAGTGCGAACGGAGCGCCGAGGAAGGCGAAGGCGGCGCTCCCACCCGGCGTCGCCGCGGTCCCGAAGGGGCGCCACTCATGGAAATGCGCGATGTTCTGCCAAAACCGGGGCGAAAGGTCCAGGACGCTCTCGGGGCCCAGTGCGTACTGCGCCAGGGCCGTGGCGAAGGGGACCAGGCTGAGCAGCGTCACACCGACCACGAAGCCCCTGACGTCGGAGGGGCGCGCGAACAGCTCTGCGGCCAGAAAGTACAGCGGGATCATCGTGAGATGCACCTTGAACGATGCCATGCTCGGGAGCAGACCCGCGCTGTACGGGTTGCCGACTTCCACGACGATCCACGCCGCGTACGCGAGGATGAGACCTGTCCACGGTATCCGGCGCAGGCCCGTGCGGCGGGCGGCGACGGCGGTGAGCACCAACCACCCGGTGTAGCCGAGCACGATGAGGTCGATGCCGACGTGCACGACGGGGTTGTAATTCGAGAGCAGCTTGAGGAACCCCTCGACCATCAGATAGCCGAGGATCACGAGCAGGGCCAGGGGACGCCGCCCGATCACGATGCATGCCGCCGTCACCGCCAGCGGGGCAAGGGCGTACAGCACGCCGATAACTTAACACGCTAACGTCGCGCTGCCGCGCCGCCGGCAGGCGCCCGGGCGTGACGTTGACGGCCGGGCCGCGTGCGGATAGCATGGGCCCGGTCTTCGCATGCGCGCCTACCTCTCCGTCTTCCTGCTCGCGCTCCTCGTCTCGTCGGCGCTTGCGACGCGGCTGGCTGCCCTGGGCGGGCGCCTCCGTCTGGTCGACCGGGAGACCGGTGTGGTCCGGAGCGGGGGACTGTCCATCATCGTCGCCGCGGCGGTGGCGGTCGCCGTGCTCGGCCTGTTCTTCGACCCGACGCGGTCCTTGCTCGCCACGGCACCGCCGGAGCTCGGCGCGGCGCTCGCCGGCGGTGCGGCCATCCTGGCGCTTGGCATCGTTGACGACCGGTGGGGTCTGACGGCAAGCCCCAAGTTGCTGGTGGAGGTCACGGTCGCCGTGGCCCTGTGGCTCGGCGGATCCCGCATCGGCAGGCTGTGGCTGCCGTTCGGTATCGCCGAGCTGCATCCGGTGATGAGTCTGCTGCTGACGGTCGGTTGGGTGGTCTTCCTCACCAACGCCTTCAACCTGCTCGACGGCATTGACGGCGCGGCGGCCGGGGCGGCGCTGTTCGCGCTCCTCGCCCTGTTCGTCGCCTCGGTGACGCTCGGTTCGCCGCTCATCGCCCTCCTCGCCGCGGCGCTCGCGGGGGCGACGCTGGGCTTCCTCCCGTTCAACTTCCCGCCGGCGCGCGTGTACCTCGGCGACGCCGGGAGCCTCGTCCTGGGCTACGCGCTGGCGGTCTTCGCCGTGGAGGGGGCCACGAAGGGCCCGACCATCGTGGCGATCGCCATCCCGCTGGTCGCCTTCGGCCTGCCGGTCATGGACACGACCGTCGCGGTGGTGCGGCGCCTGGCGCGCGGGGCGCCGCTCTTCCAGGGCGACCGCGGCCACCTTCACCACCGGCTCCTCGACCTCGGCATCTCGCGCACGCAGGCGACGGTCATCCTCTACGCCGTCTCCGCCGCCTTCGCGCTCGGCAGCATGCTGCTGCTCAACGCCAACGTGCGGGGTCTCGCGGTCATCCTCACGATGGTGGGGCTGGCCTTCTGGGCAGCGATCCGCTATCTGCGCCTGCACGAGTTCCACGAGCTGGGACGGCTGGCGGCGCGGGGGGTGCGGCAGCGGCGCGCCATCTCGTTCAACGTGGCGCTACGGCAGGCAGCCGAGAGCCTGGGGCGCTGCGACTCCTGGGACGCCATCATGGCCGCGCTGGCACGGCTGTTCACGGCGAGCGAGTTCGACGGCGTGCGGCTGACCGCCCGTTCGGTCAGCGGGTCGAGAGCGCATCAGGACTTCCGGCTGGAGAACGGCGCCTTCGTCCCCGGAGGCGTGCCCATCCACGCCGACGAGTGGGGCCTGCACGTGCCGTTCCCCATCGGTTCCGACGGCGGCGTTCGGGGAGAGCTGGCCGTCTTCCGACGCTTCGGGCGCAAGCCGCTGCTCACCGATGTGAATCTGCTCGTCGAGGTGCTGCGCCCGGCCCTCGCCCAGGCCGCCGGCCGAATCGCCCCGCCGCCGCTCGGCTGACGCCGTGCGCGTCGTCCACGTCGGCAAGTTCCACCCCCCCGAGTACCACGGCGGCCTGGAGCGCGTCATCCAGGAGCTGAACGCCGCCCTGCTCGCCGCCGGCGCCGAGGTCGGCGCCGTCGTCGCAGCGGTGCGCGGCCCGACACGCACGACCACCGAGGCCGGCGTCGCCGTCACCCGCGTCCGGTCCCTCGGTGCGCCGCTGTCCCAGCCGATCGTGCCGGGCTTCACCCGGGCGGTGCGAACCGCGGCCGCCGATATCCTGCACCTGCACCATCCGAACCCGCTGGGCGACCTCGCGGTCCTGCGGGACGCTCGGCCGTTCATCGTCACGCACCACTCGGAGATCGTCCGCCAGCGCGTCCTGCGCCCCTTCTACGGGCCGCTGGTGCGCCGCGCCCTCGCGCGCGCGGCTGCCGTCGTCGTGGGCTCGGAGCAGCTGCTCGGCGTGTCGCGTGAGCTGGCCGCCGTGCGGGATCGGGTGCGCGTCATCCCGTTCGGCATCAATGCGGGGCGACTGGCCGCCTCGACGGTGGTGACGGCACGTGCGGCCGAGCTGCGGGCGCAGGCGGGCGGCGGGCCCGTCGTGCTCGCGGTGGGGCGGCTGGTGCGCTACAAGGGCTTCGACGTGCTGCTGAGGGCGGCGCGCGGACTTGACGCAACGGTCGTGATCGTCGGGAGCGGGCCCGAGGAGCTGCGCCTGCGCGCGCTCGCCAGGCCCCGGACCGTCCTCACGGGACGCGTGGACGAGGCTGACCTGGTCGCGTGGTACCACGCGTGCGACGTCTTCTGCCTGCCGTCCACCTCCATCGCCGAGGCGTTCGGCATCGTCCTGCTGGAGGCGATGGCGTGCGGCAAGCCGCTGGTGACCACCGCACTGCCGACCGGCGTCGCGGCGGTCAACCGCGACGGCCGGACGGGATTCGTGGTGCCGCCGGGTGATGAGGGCGCGCTGCGCGAGGGACTGCGGTGCCTGCTGAACGACGCGCGGCGCCGTGCGGCGATGGGCGCCGAGGCGCGCGCGGTGCAGGCGCGGGAATACGGCGCCGGCCTGATGGCCGAGCGCTATCTCAGCGTGTACCGCGAGGTGCTGCGCGGGGGAGCAGGCGCCGCGTCGCGTCCGGCTCGGCCGGCAGCGCGATGACGTGCGCGAAGCCGAGCACCGTCACGAACGCGGTATGCCGGATGTTGAGGAAGATGCGCCGCAGGCCGGCGCCGAGGCCGCGGCCAAGCTCGGCCTCCGGGATGACGCGGGTCGCGCGGTCCACCAGGCCGCGCCAGCCGCCGAAGCGCCGGGCCCGGTCGAGGCTTGCCCCCCAGGCGATCGCCTCCTCGACGCGGTGCAGCGCCCAGCGTCGCCGTCCGAACAGCTCCCGCCACGGCGCCAGCCGCAGGTAGCGCGGCCGCGGCGACGGCTCCACCTCGGACGCCA
>CAYLJK010000045.1:0-8627 GCA_964383975.1 uncultured Gemmatimonadales bacterium
GCGGCCATCGCGCCGAGCAAGTCGGTCGAGAAGAACTGGTTGCCGAGTGCGGTGAAGAGCAGCGGCGCCGTCTCGCCGGCCACGCGCGCCACCGCGACGAGGCACCCCGTGACGATGCCGGTCCCCGCGGTGCGCGCCACGACGGTGAGCGACGTACGCCAGCGCGGGTAGCCCAGGGCGAGCGCCGCCTCGCGCAGCGAATTCGGCACCAGGCGGATCATCTCCTCGGTCGTGCGCGCGACGATCGGGGCGAGGATGCACGCGAGCGCCACGCCGCCGGCGAAGCCGGTGAACTTGCCGCTCGGGCGCACGATCCAGGTCCACGCGAAGATGCCGATGACGATCGAGGGGACGCCGTTCAACGTATCGGCGACGAACCGCACCAGCCAGCCGACACGTCCGCCCCCGAACTCGGCGAGGTAGACCCCCGCCCCGACGCCGACCGGGACGCCGATGGCGCAGGCCAGGCCGACGATGAGCAGCGTGCCGGCGATCGCGTGCGCGAAGCCCCCGCCCGTCTCGCCGAGGGGGACGCTCGACTTCGTGAAGAAGTCCCAGTCCAGCGAGCCCGCGCCCTTGACCAGGAGCATCGCGAGGATCGCGGCAAGCGGGAGGATCGCCAGCGCGGCGGCGCCGTAGGTCGCCCCCGTCATGGCCGCGCCGAGGAGCTTCCGGGCGGTGCGCGAGGCCATCAGACCGCCGCGCTCCCGGCGGCGGAGCCGCGGGCGACGCGCCAGATCAGCCACCGGGCGGCGGCGTTCACCAGCACCGTGATCACGAGGAGCACGAGGCCGACGTACACCAGCGCCGAGAGGTGCAGGTCGGAGACCGCCTCGGCGAACTCGTTCGCGATCGCGGCTGCGATGGTGTAGCCCGGCTGCACGAGGGAAAGCGCGATCTCGTGGCGGTTCCCGATCACCATCGTGACGGCCATCGTCTCCCCCAGCGCGCGGCCGAGGCCGAGGATGACGGCGCCGAAGATCCCGGCGCGACCGTAGGGCAGGATGACGGTCCACACCGCCTCCCAGCGGGTCGCGCCGAGCGCCAGCGCGGCCTCGCGCTGGGAGGCCGGGACCGCGAGGAGCACCTCGCGGGAGACCGCGGCGATGTATGGGAGCGTCATGATCGCGAGGATCACGCCGCCGGCCAGCACCGATGGGCCGTAGAAGGCGCCCTGGAAGAAGGGCAGCCGGCCCAGCACCGGGCGCAGCGCCGGCCAGAGGACGTCCCGCAGGACGGGGATGAGGACGAAGATCCCCCACAGGCCGTAGATCACGCTCGGCACGGCCGCGAGCAGCTCGACGAGCGTCGCGATCGATCTGCGCAGCCAGCGCGGCGCGAACTCGGTCAAGAAGATCGCCACGCCGAGCGCGAGCGGGACGGCGATCACCATCGCGACCAGTGAGGAGTAGAGCGTGCCGAAGACGAGCGGGAGGGCGCCGAACTCGCCGGCAACCGGGTCCCAGGTCGAGCGGGTGAGGAACCCCGTGCCGAACCGGCGGATGGCGGGCCACGCCCCGACGACCAGCTCACCGATGATGATCAGGAGCAGGCCCGGGAGGACCAGCGCGAAGGCGGTGAGGACCGCGCGATAGGCGGCGTCCGCACGGTTGACGACTCGCAGGTTGTGCCAGCGCTCCGCACCGGAGGGGCGCGGAGCGCGGACGGGAGCGAGCGGGACGCCGGCGGCCACGATCTCAGGGCCGGGGGGTCGCCCCGTAGGTCGGCGGCAGCACCGGCCGGCCGGCCGCGGTGACGCTCCGCAGGCGCGCCTCCAGCAGGCGGACGACCGAGGCCGGGAGCGGCGCGTAGCCCAGCTCGGACGCGAACCGCTGACCGTCGTGCGTGGCCCACCACAGGAACTCCGCGAGGGTCCGCGCCTTGGCGAGGTCCGTCGCCTGCGGCGCGATCAGGATCCACGTGTACGACGCGACGGGGTACGCATCGGTCCCCGCCGGGTCGGTGATGGAGACACGGAAGTCGGTCGTGGCCGGCAGCTCGACGCTCGCGGCGGCCGCCGTGGTGGAGGCGAGCGAGGCGGCGACGAATGTCCCGGCGCGGTTGCGCACCAGGCCGAAGGGGATGCGGTTCTGCTCGGCGTACACCAGCTCGACGTACCCGATGGCGCCGGGCGTGCGCCGCACGGTGCTGGCGACGCCCTCGTTGCCGCGACCGCCGAGGCCGACGGGCCAGTTCACCGAGGTCCCGCGGCCCACCCGCCGCAGCCAGTCGGGACTCACCTTCGAGAGGTAGTCGGTCCAGACGTACGTCGTCCCGGAGCCGTCGGACCGGTGCACGACGATGATGTCGGCGACCGGCAGCGTCACGCCGGGGTTGACGGCGGCGATGCGGCTGTCGTTCCAGCGCGCGATCTGCCCGAGGAAGATGCCCGCCAGTACCTCGGGTGTGAACCGGAGCTGCTGGGTGACGCCGGGAAGGGTGTAGATCGGCACCACGGCGCCGAGCACGGTCGGGATGTGCAGCACGTTGCCGCGCACCGCGGTGATCTGGGAGTCGGTCATCGGGCCGTCGGTGGCCCCGAAGTCCACCGTGCGGTCCATGAACTGGCGGATGCCGCCCCCCGAGCCGATGGACTGGTAGTTGATCTCGACGTTGGGCCGCGTCTTGGTGTACTCCAGCACCCACTTCGAGTAGATCGGGTAGGGGAAGGTCGCCCCCGCCCCCGTCAGGCGGATCTCGCCCTGCGCGGCCAGCGTCGCGGCTCCCGCCAGGGCGGCCGCGGCCCAAGTGGTGAGGAGGTGGATCGTGCGCATGGGTGTCGCTCCTAGAAGTTGGACTGCCAGGAGACGCGCACCGCCCGGAGGCTGCGCGACGTCCCGGCGCCGTCGGTGTAGCGGTAGATGTCGATCCCGGCGCGGAGCACGGTCGTCTGGCTGAGGTGCACGTTCAGCACCGGCGAAACGAGGAGGCCGCCGTCGTCGGCGCGATCCACGTCCGGGTCCGTCAGGTCCACGCGCAGCGCGGGCTCGATAATCATGACGAGCCGCGTGCCGGCGGGGTCCGCGAACTGGAACCGCCAGCTCGCCACCACGTGGAGCGAGCGGAAGGTCGAGAACGCCGAGTCCGGGGCCCCCGGCCGGAGCCCCGCGTTCCGACCCGTGACGTAGCGGAAGGTCGTGTCGGCCAGGTGGCGGCCCTGCGCGAAGTCGGCGATCACGTGAAGCCCCGGCCGGAAGTCGCCCCACTCGAGGTCCAGGTCCCACGCCGCGGTCCGGACGGCGGAGTCCGGGGCGAAGCGCGTGCTCGACGCGGTGGTCGTCACGCCGCGGTCGCGCGAGATGGCGGCCACGCCCACGCGGAGCACGGGCCGCAGCTCCGCGTCCTGGAGCACCGTGGCGGTGGCCCGCGCCGCGAACGTCTTCGCGTTGTTCACGTCGGCCGCGCTCTCGCCGGAGCCGTTGTAGACGCCCGCCTTCACGGCATAGCGGCCGCCGCCCGCGTAGGCGTCGAGGCTCGCACCGAGGTCGTGGGCGATGTAGCCGTTCTCCTCGAGCAGGTTGTTCTGCACCGCCGCCGCGCCGAGCCCGCGGAAGCGGGCGCCGCGCTCGATGGAGAGGAGCGTGTTCGAGGAGGTCAGCTCGTGGCGGTTGAAGGGCTTCTTCTCCTGGCCCATCGTGAGGGCCACGCCGGCCGTCGGCGACCGCCACAGCAGCGCGCGCAGATAGGCGTCCCGCATCCGGAGCGCGCTCATCTCGAAGGACGGCTGGATCACCATCGTGATGTTCTCGCCGATGCGGACGTCGGCCTGGATGCGGAGCCGCCGGATGTCGAAGGCGGTCCCGACGGCCGCCGAAGGGTTGAACCGGTCGGACGAATCGCCGTCCTGGGCCGAGAACTGCGCCTGGATGCGGCCCGCGACGCGGATGTTGGGGGTCTGGGTGAGGCCCGGTCGCGCGCGCGCCGCGGCGAGGACCGCGGTCGGCAGGGCGAGGGCCAGCGCGCGGTGCACGGTCCGCATCTGGTCTCCCTGGTCGGTTGGCGCCGGCCGGCAAGCCGGACGAGCACCGCAGCATCGCCGGCTAAGGTAACGAGTTCCGGGAGACGTCTGTAACGGACGTGTAACGACGCGCGATGCGGGACTGATAGCGGAGCCGTACGGGCCTCCGCTACCAGTGTCCCCGGACGCCGGCCGTGCACCGGTGCCGGGTATCCTCTCACAGCCGGTTGGCGTAGCTGACGAACTTGTATCGGCCGCCCCGCTCGAGGATCGGCCCGAAGAGCCGTTCCTCGATCACGTCGCCGGGGCCCTGTTCGCGGCGCACCAGGCACGGGCCCCACACCCGGTTCTCCCCTTGCACGCTCGTCGCGCCCTCGCAGCGGTAGCCGCGGTATCCCAGGGGCCGCCCGCCGCGATCCTCCAGCGCCGTCGCGATCCCCTGGCGGCTCCGGCCCTCGAGTTGGAACCACATCAGCGCCGGCGGCAGATCGTAGGGCGGCAGGCTCATCGGGTTCGTCGGATAGTAGAGCCAGGCGAACTCCGCGCGGTCCATCACCAGCGCTCGGAGCGTGACCGTGTCGGCGCGCTCGAGCGCGCGCACGAACGCCCGGACCAGCGCCTCGCGGGATGGCGCGCCGCCGGAGAGCGATTCGACCGCCGGCAGACCGGCACGGAAGCGGCGCAACGCCTCCTCCCTGGGCAGGACGCTGTCCACCGTGGTCGCTGCGCTGGCCCGTTGTTCGGGGAGCCCGCAGCCCGCGGGCAGGACCGCGGCCGCGGCGAGGACGAGGATGCGGGACAGGCGATGCACGGTCACGTCTCCCAGGGGGCTGCCGGGCCGGCGCGTCGCCGCGCCGGCCCGTGCGCGCGGGCTAGTTGATGGCGTACTGCGTCCAGCCCTGCCACCACTTCGGGCCGGCCGGATCGGCGGCGCCGCGGTAGGTGGTGTTGACCCAGGTGTTGCTGAAGAAGCCGGCGACGCGTGCCGCCGCGACGGGAACGCCGCCCGTGACCGCCGGGGAGCCCGCCTTGGGCGTCCAGTCGAGTCCGGTCGGGTTGAGGTTGAGGCCGAGCAGCGTGTCCACGGCCACGCCGGCGGCGAACGTCGTGTGGCCGTCGCTGGCGAACTTGGCGGCCTGCCCGAAGTTCGAGGTGGTGTCGTAGTTCGCGCCGTTCTGCGCCAGGAGGATGCCCGCGATGTTCAGCGAGTCGCGCGCCTGGAGCAGCGTGTCCGTCCACGCGTCGCGGACGTTGATGGCGGTCCCCTTGTAGCGGGCGATGACGCCGTTGTGGAACTGCCCGCCGGTGCCGCGGCGCCACACGCCGCCGTTCCCGTCGCTGGGGAAGCCGGCGAGGTTGCCGGGGCCGATCAGGGTGAAGTTCGCGAAGACCGGCATCGAGAACGGCGTCGAGGCGCCGGTCGCGCTGAGCGTGCAGCCGGAGACCGCCGGGTCGCAGCCGTCGCCCTCGAAGCCGCGCGGGTCGGACGAGAACGTGCCGGCGCCCGGCGCGGGGCTGAGGCGCTGGGTCTGGAGCGCGATGAGGAACTGGTTGCGTCCGACGTAGCCCTCGCTCCAGTCGTAGTGGTCGTCGCCGGACTCGTAGGAGACCAGGTACCGGGCATCCACGGCGCCGCCCCACCACTCGAACGAGTCGTCGAGGCCCACCATCGCCTGCACGTACTCGATCGTCGTCCCGCGACCGACGGCGTACAGCGACAGCGCGTTCAGTTCCTGGCCGGCGCCGTTCGAGACGTCGAACCCGGCGAACTCGATGCGCACGTAGCGCAACGTGCCGCTGTTGTCGTTGTTGTTGGCGCCGCCGGCGTAGTTCTCGGCCTGACCCGCCGCCGACCCCTCGGTCAGGATGGTGGCGCCGGTGCGGTTGATGATGCCGTTGCCGATGATGATGATGCCGCCCCAGTCACCGGGCTTCCGGTTGCCGGGGGCGCGCGCCGACGTGAACACGATGGGCTGGGCCGCGGTCCCGTTGGCCTGGATCTGCGCGCCGCGGAGGATCCAGAGGGAGCTGCTGGGCACCGTGGTGTCCCCGACGATCCGGGTCCCGGGCTGGATGGTGAGCACCGCGCCGTTCTGCACCTTCACGAAGCCGCTCAGCGTGTACACGGTGTCCGCGAGTAGGGTGCGGCTCGCCGTGATGTTCCCTGACAGCGTCGCGGCCGCGAGCCCGGTGGTGAACGTGACGACGTCGCTGAAGGCGGAGGTGTCCGCGCCGGCAATGGCGGCGACGCGGTAGCTGTACGCCACCCCGGGGGTGACGCCGTTGTCCTGGTAGGACGGGGCCGTCGGATTGGCGAGGGCCGAGAACACGCCCGGGTTCGCCGCCGAGGCGCGCTGGAGCGCGTAGCTCGAGGCGCCCGTGACGGCCGTCCAGCTCAGGTTGATCTGCGTCAACGACGCCTGCGTCGCGGTCAGCCCGCTCGGGGCGCTCACCGACGGGCCCGCCGGGCTGTCGCTGCACGCGGCCGCGCCGATCGCGGCGGCCAGCACCGTCAAGGTCGCCAACTGCCTCCGGGACCACTGCCTCATCATGTGCAACTCCGCTGGGGGTGAGGGAACCATGTGTCGAGCATGGAACGAAACAGGCGATGGTCGCGCCCGCGTGTCGGCCGGGTCACGGACCTGTATCGGGGTGCTCACGGCGCCCACGTGAAGCCAACCGCGAGCCCGCGCCCGACGGTGTAGCGGTGGCGGGTGACCGCGCCCTGCATGATGCGCACCGGTGCGTCCAGGAGGTTCCGGGCGTCCAGCTTCAGGGAGAGGCCGTCGCGCAGCTCGTAGCGGAACGCCGCATCGAGCAGGTGCCGCGCCTCCTCGTAGGTGTCGGGGAGCGGCAGGATGCCGGCCTCGACGATCCGCCGGCCGACGACGTTGTAGAGCAGCGTTGCCGTCAACCGTCCGCTCGGGGCCGTGTAGGCGAGGCCCGCGTTGACGACGTACGGGGACTGCCCGACCATCGGCCGCTCGCCGCTCGTGAGGCTCGAGACGTCCGCCGCGCCGATCGCGATGCGCGAGTACATCAGGGTGGCGTTGGCGAACACGGCGAAGGGGAGCAGCGCCGGCGACAGCACCGCGAGACTGCGGCGCACCTCCAACTCCGCGCCGTAGTTGACGGCCTCCTTCGTGTTCACGAAGCCGGCCGTGGTGGCCCCGGTGGTGCCGACCAGGATGCGCTCGATCGGCCCGTCGAACCGCTTCGCGAAGAGGCCGACGGCCACGATCTCGCCGCCCGACGGGTACCACTCCCAGCGGACGTCCGCGTTCTGGATGAGGGCACGGCGCAGCTGGTCGTTGCCGCAGACGGTCACGCCGCCGAGGATCTCGAAGTAGCACACGCCGGACAGCTCGCGGTACTCCGGCCGCGACAGCGTCTGCGTGACCGCGGCGCGCAGCTGGTGGTTGCGGCCCAGGTCCACCGTCGCGCTCAGGGACGGCAGCACGTCGGTCGTGACCGGATCGGCCCGGGAGACGGTGCCGTCGGTGACGCGGGTCTCCACGGCGACCTCGGACCCCTCGACCCGCGCGCCGGCGATCACGCGGACGCGGCGACCGACCGGCAGCTCCACCTGCGCGTAGCCGGCCCACAGCCGGTCCGCCGCGGTGTACCGGCCGCCGTTGGCGTTCGCCACGAGGCCGAGGTCATGGGTCCGGGAGAAGATCTCCTCGGGGGTCGCGGCGAGCTGCTCGTCGGTGAGCGAGAGGTTGACGATGTCGTAGGACCGGGTGTCGGCGGTGCGGTCGGTCGTCCGGTACTGGCCTCCGACCTTCAGCGCCGCCCCGCCCGGCCGCAGCGCGAAGGTCCAGCCGCCGTCGAGCTGCCAGCCCGATTCGCGGAGCGCGGAGAAGGTGCGGTTGCCGGAGCGCGGGCCGCCCCACCAGCGCACCGGTGTCACGGTGCCGGTCGCGCTGTCGAGGCGCGCTTCGTAGGCCAGATCCGAGCGGTCCGGCTCGTCACGTGTGACGCCCGAGGAGGTGACCGCCCATTGGAGCGTGTGGCGACCGCCGAGCAGGTGCTCGCCGGCCAGCTGGTTCGAGCGCACCGAGCGGGCCACGTAGTCGAGGCGCGTGATGTCGAAGGTGGTGGCGAACTCCTCGTTGAATCCCGCGGCGCGGACGACGGCGTTGTCCCCGCCGCGGTTGTACGTGTTGCCGAGGGAGAGCTTGGAGGTGGCGCCGAGACGGGTCGTGAGGTTCAGGATCCCGCCCCACAGCACCGAGCCCGTCACCGACTGCCCGCGGTACACGTTCTGCGGGCGGGCCCCGCCCGAGCCGTCAGCGACGCCGAGCGCGCGCTCCTCGTCGCGGCGCACATCCACGCCCAGCTGGTAGGTGAGCGAGGCCAGGTAGCCGACCATCCGCCCCAGGATCGGGTCCTCGCCGCCGACCGAGACGCTGGTCGCGGCGTTCGGCAGCCCGGCGCCGCTCGCCGGCGACCACACGTTCCGGAACGCTGCGAGCAGGTCCGGGACCTGGTCCGCGGGGACGCTGGCGAGGTTCTCCGCCGCGGCGACGCTGGCGGGCAGCGCGCGACGGCCGCCCGGGAGCGCCAGCCACTCGCTCCCCGTGCGCGGCGCGCGCGGCAGGTCGCGGAACGTGGCCGCCGTGTTGATCCCCGACGACAGCGACCAGGTCAGCACCCGCCCCCGGTC
>CAYLJK010000045.1:8637-10423 GCA_964383975.1 uncultured Gemmatimonadales bacterium
CGAACTCGCGCGTGCGGAGGTTCACCTGGGCCCCCGAGAAGTCGCCGGGCTGGTCCGCCGTGAACGTCTTCGACGTCGAGACCGCCTCGAGCAGGTTCGCCGGGAAGAGGTCGAGCGGGACGACCTTGCGGTCCGGCTCCGGGCTTGGCAGCCGTGCGTTGTTCAGGGACGTCGTGGTGTAGCGCTCACCGAGGCCGCGCACCAGCACGTACCGGCCGTCCTGCACGGTGACGCCGCTCACCCGCTGCATCGCCTGGCCCGCGTCGCTGTCGGGGCTCCGCGCGATCTGCTCGGCGGTGACGGCGGTGACGATGCCCGTTGCCGTGCGCTGCTCCTCCAGGGCCGCCGCCACGGTCCCGCGTTCGACGGCCGCGCTGACGCTGATCTCGGTGAGGAGCACCGTCTGGGGCGTGACGGTCACGTCGTGGCTGACGATGCCGCCGTGCGGCACGACGATGCCGGAGACGGTCTTGGGCGCAAAGCCGATCGCCCGTACGACGATGGCCGTCGTGCCGGCGGGGATGCCGAGGAGCGTGTAGCGGCCGTCGATACCGGAGGTGACCGGAGTCCCGCCGGCGGCGATGCCCACGTGCGCGCCGGCGACCGGTCGGCCCGTGGCCTCCTCGATGATCCTTCCGACGATGCGGCCCGTGGGACGCGCGGGCGCCGGCTCCTGGGCAGCCAGCAGGAGGGGCAGCGCGGCGAGCGCTCCGGCGACGGCCGCGATTCGGGACAGGGAGGTCAGCATCGTGAGGTCCTCGCGCACGGGTCGAGGCGGAGCCGCGGGTGCGGCACCGCAGGACCGAACGGAAGCACCCCCGTGTCACGGGCCGGTGACGGCGAAGACAGGCGTGTGTAACGAGGCCGTTACCGGTGCGCCCCCCGGCGCGACGATCCGCGCGTGGGTCGCGCGGCTCCGCTCGCGGCCGAGCCGCTGGAGCGTGGGCACGCGGCAGCGGGTACGGCGTCGGGCCAGAGGCCGTCGGCCGGGACTAGGATGCAGCGCGCCATACGTCCCGCTCCGGCTCCCGTCCGAGGAGCTCGGCGTACTGGTCGAGCAGGACGGCGTCCTCGATGGCCGCGTCGCGTGCGACGGCGGTGAGGCGGGCCGCGGCGGACAGACGCGCGCGCAGTGCCGGGTCCATCACCAGGGCCGTGATCGCGGCGGCGAAGGCGCGCGCGTCGTCGGGCGGGGCCAGCAGCCCGGTCCGCCCGTGGGTGACGCTCTCGCGGAGCCCGCCGGCCGACGCGGCCACGACCGGCAGCCCGGAGGCCATCGCCTCGAGGGCGACGAGGCCGCACGTCTCCGTCTCCGACGGCAGCACGCACAGGTCCGCGCTGGCATACAGCTCCGCGAGCGCCGCGCGATCGAGGAAGCCAAGGTGCGTCGCCCACGGCAGACGGGCCTGCAGCCGCTCGCGCAGGGGCCCCTCCCCCGCGACCACGAACGCGGCGCGCTCCCCCAGCGCGTCCCAGGCGATGGACCAGGCGCCGATCAGGATCTCCAGGTTCTTCTCCGGCGCGAGACGCCCCACGTGCAGCACGAGGGCGCGGTCCTCCCTCACGCCGAGCCGCCGCCGCAGCGCGGCGCTCCGCCGGCCGTGGTGGAAGTGCCGGGTGTCCACTCCTCGCCCCCAGACCACGGCGTGCCGGATGCCGTGCTCGATCAGTTCGCGGCGCGCCGCCACGCCCGGGGTGTGCGTGAGCGCCGCTGCGCCGTGGAACCACTGGAGGAAGTACCAGGCCGCCGGCTCGAGGCCGGGCACACCGTAGTGCGCGCAGTAGC
>CAYLJK010000046.1:0-647 GCA_964383975.1 uncultured Gemmatimonadales bacterium
CGTCAGCTTCGCCCCGCCGGTCATGCACGTGACCGGGAAGGTGCGCCACGCGCGAGCGATGGCCCACGCGGCCGCCGCCACGTCGCCGGGCTCGATGTCGTGTGTGAGGTCCACGACGGCGCACCCGGGCGCCCGGGACAGCAGCACGCCCTTCACCTCGGCGACGTAGCCATCGGCCGTCCCGAAGTCCGTGAGCAGCGTGACGATCTCCGTCACAGCGCCACCCCCTCCCAGCGGCCGCGGCGCCAGAGCAGCACCATGGCGACGCCCCGGCACACGGCCGTCACTCCGATCGCCCAGTAGATCCCCGCCAGCCCCAGCGGTCCGGCGAGCCACGCGGCGAGCGGGATGCGCGCCGCGGTGAACAGGCCGGCCCACAGCATCGGCACGATGGTGTAGCCGGCGCCTCCCATGGACGCCTCCAGCACGATCTCGAAGCCCATGGTGACCTGCGCGAGCGCGAGGGCCCGCAGGTACAGGGTCCCATCCCGCACGACGGCGGGGTCGCTGGTGAACACCCCCACCATCAGCGCGGGGAACGCCACGAACGCCAGAGCGACCATGGCGCCGGCGAGTGCCGCGTAGCCCGACGTCGTCCACCCGGTGCTGCGCGCCCGGTCCCGGCGCCCGGCTCCCAGATTCTGGCC
>CAYLJK010000046.1:657-7122 GCA_964383975.1 uncultured Gemmatimonadales bacterium
AGTAGGCGATCACGATCGAGCTGGAGGCGGACCCGAGCCCGAAGCCGGTCGCGATCATGTACGAGAGCCCCTCGAGCTTGTGGCCGATGCCGAGAGCCGCGAGCGCCGGGACGCCGAAGGGGGAGGCGATGCGCGTCAGCCCGATGTACACCAGGCTGAAGAACACACCGGTCGCCGCGGTCGGGGCGCCGACGCGCAGCGCGGTGAAGGCGGACGCCCAGTCGAGCACCGAAAGCCGCAGCAGGCGCCGCCGCACGAGCAGCACGAAGCCCATGGCGAGCGTCGCACTGCGGGTGCAGAGCGCCGCCACCGCCGCGCCCGCGATGCCGAGCGCCGGCAGCGGGCCTGCGCCGACGATGAGGAGCGGATCGAGGCCGGCGTTGAGGGCGACCGAGATCCCGAGGAGGAGCAGCGGTGTCCGGGTGTCGCCGGACGCCCGGAACGCGGCCTCGACGGCGAAGAAGCCCAGCAGGAGCGGCGTGCCGAGCAGGATGGTCGTGAGGTAGAGCCGCCCCAGCTCCGTCACCTCCGCCGGCGTGGCCATGGCGGCAAAGAGCGCGCCGGTGAGCCACCAGCCGATCCCGGCCACCAGCACGCCGAGGAGGAGCGCCAGGACGAGCGTGCTCCCCGCGACCACGGCGGCAAGGCCGTGCGCGCCCTCGCCGTGGCGCCGGGCGGCGACCGCGGTGAGGCCGACGCCGATCATCTCGCCGATGGCGGTGAGGATCCAGACGGCGAATCCGGCGGTCGAGACCGCGGCCAGCGCGGCTGGCCCGAGCATGCGGCCGACCCAGAAGGTGTCGATGAGGAGGAAGGTGAGTTGCAGCAGTGTCGCGCCGACGGCCGGCGCCGAGAGGCGGACGATGGCGCGCGGCAGCGGGCCCTGGACGAGCGCGGCCCGCGCGGCGGCCGGGGCCGCCGCGCTCACGGCTCCACGCCCCCGCGCTCGAGCGTCCGGCGGAAGACCGGGTTGTCGGGGAACTGGAGGGCCAGCTCCCCGACGAGCCGCAGTCCCTCCTCCCGGAACGCGGCGTCCCGATCCCCTTCGCGCAGCAGCGCGTTCGCGAGCACCCAGCGTGCCTCGATGCGCGCGAGCACGCCCTCCGTGCTCACGCGGCGCAGCAGCACCAGCGCCCCGTCGGCGTCCCCGCCCCCGAGCCCGATGATGCGCGCCACGATCCGCGCCACTGTGCCCGCCCGGCCCAGCGCGTAGTCGTACACGGCGATGCCGAGCAGGCAGTCCACGCAGAGCGAGTCCATCGCCACCGCATCCTCGAGGGCCGCCCGCATCGCCTTCGCGTCGCGGGCCGCCTGCCAGAGGCTCCCGCGCAGCTCGGCCTGGCGGGCCCGGTAGCCCAGCGCCGTCCCCAGCCAGAAGAGAGCGTCGGCACGTGCCACGAGGTCGGGAGCCCCGTCGGCCGCGACCCGCGCCCGCCGGACCGCCTCGGTGAGGAGAGCGTCCACGGAATCCGCCTGCCAGGTCTCCTCGCCGCGCGCCTCGGCCCACCAGATCAGCGCGGCGGCCTCCAGCACGGGTCCGGCGGGATCGGCGGGGCGCGCCGTGGCGAGCTCGTTGAAGTAGAGCTGGGCCGCGCCGAAGCGACCGCGGTACAGGAGGTCCTGACCGGAACGCAGGTCCGCGAGGCCGGCGCGGTCCTGGGCGAGCAGCGGGGCGGCGCAGAGCACCGCCCCGAGGAGCACGCGGATCAGCCGGCGACGATCGGGAGGCGGGTCACGTGCGCGGCCGCCTCCTGCTCCACCCGCTCGGCCAGCGCGCGGAGCGCGGCGCCGGCGGGCGACTCCGGTTCCACGAGCACGACCGGAGATCCCGATTCGCCGAGCTCCTGCAGGCGGGCCGTCAGCGGCACCTGGGCCAGGAGCGGCACGCCGAGCTCGCCCGCGAGCCGTGCGCCGCCGCCGGTGGCGAAGACGTCGGTTCGCTCCCCGCAGTGCGGGCACACGAACCCGGCCATGTTCTCGACGATCCCGAGGACGGGCACGCCGACCTTCTCGAACATCCTCGCGCCCCGCAGCGCGTCCCCGACGGCGACCTCCTGGGGCGTGGTCACGATGATCCCTGCCGCGACGTGGACGTTCTGGACCAGCGAGAGCTGGGCATCACCGGTCCCGGGCGGGAGGTCCACGATGAACCAGTCGAGCTGGCCCCACTCGACGTCAGCGAGGAACTGCTGGATGATCTTGGTGATGATGGGCCCCCGCCAGATGGTGGCCACGTCCCGTTCGATGAGGCTCCCGAGCGAAATGAGCTTCACGCCGTGGGCCTCCAGGGGCTGGATCCGGCGGTTCACCACCGGCGGCTCCTCGCCGACGATGCCGAACATGCGGGGGATGTTGGGCCCGTAGATGTCGCCGTCCATCAGCCCCACGCGGTGCCCCCGCGCCGCGAGCGCGGCGGCCAGGTTCACCGCGACGGTGGACTTCCCCACGCCCCCCTTGCCGCTGGACACCGCGACGACGGTGCCGAGGTGCGGCATCGCGCGCGGCGGCGGTGCGGGCGTCGGCTTCGGCGTGGGTGCGGCCTGTCGCGGCGTGGCCCGGACGTCCACGCGGACGGCCGTCACGCCGGGAACGTCCTGCAGCGCCTTGCGCGCCTCGCGCGCGAGCGAGGCCGGGTCGTCGGAGCCGAGGAGGAAGGTGAAGCGGACTTCGCCGTCCGCGCCGATGCGCAGATCGGTGACCTGGCCGGCGGAGATGACATCCCGGCCGAGGCGCGGGTTGACGACCCCGGTGAGGGCCGCTGCCACCCGGGCCTGGAGCTGGTGATCGCTCATGATGCGCGAAAGCTAGTCGGGGCCCGCTCCCGCGGCGAGCGCCGCGCGTACGGCGGTGAGCACGTGCTCCTGCACCTCTTCCATCGTCCCGGCGATGGACGCACCGGAGGCGCGGGTGTGCCCCCCGCCGCCGAACTGCTCGGCGAACGCCGCGACGTTGAAATCCCCCACGGAGCGGAACGAGACCTTCACCCGCCCGTTCGCCAGCCGCCGGAACAGCAGCGCCACACGCGTCCCCTGGATGGACCGGGCGAACTCCACCAAACCGTCGAGGTCGTCCGCGGTGACGGCATGCCGCTCGAGCGCACCGTCCGGCACGACGATCCAGGAGAGCCCCAGCTCCGGCTCCACGGCCAGTGTCTGGAGCACCTCCGCCGTGAGACGGATGCGGCCGGCCGGCGCCGTCGCGTAGACCTGCTCGTACACCCGCTCCGGGTGCACGCCGGCCTCCAGGAGGGACGCGGTGCGCCGCAGGATGCCGGGGGTCGTGTTCCCGAAGCGGAACCCGCCCGTGTCGGTGAGCATGGCAACGTACATGGCGCGGGCGGCGTCGGTCTCGATGGGCCACTCCGCGGCGACGGCGATATCGTAGATCAGCTCGCCGGTGGCGGAGCCGGCCGGGTCCACGAGCCGCGGGCCGTCGGGGAGCGTCCCCGGTGATGCGTGGTGGTCCACGCAGACCGTCGTGACGCCGCGCCCGCGGATCGCCGGCGCCAGGTTGCCGAGGCGGTCGAGGTCGGCGATGTCGAGCACCGCGATGAGGTCCGCGCGGCGGATGACGGCCGCCGCGTCCGTGCTGCGGTCGGCCGCCTCGATCCCTTCGAAGAGGAACCGGTAGCGCTCCGGCACCGGCGTCGGGTTGACGATAGTCACTTCCCGGTCCGGCGCCCGCAGCAGGTGGACGAGTGCCACCTCGCTGCCGATCCCGTCGCCGTCCGCGTTGACGTGCGTCGTGAGGACGGGGCGGCGGGCGGCGGCGAGCGCGGCGGACACGGCGCGGGCGCCGGCGAGCCGGTGCCCGGGGACGGGCTCGAAGCGGGACGGGCGGCTCATCGGCGGTGAAAGCAACCGATGCGCCGCCCGCGTGGCAAGGGATGCGTCAGGACGCCGCGCCCGTCTCCAGCCGGCTGTGCCGCCGCCCGTAGAGGAAGTAGATCGCGAGGCCGATCACCATCCAGATGAGGAGCCGCAGCCAGGTGTCCGTCGGCAGGCCGTACATCATGTAGCCGCAGATGCCGATGCCGAGCATCGGCACCAGCGGCACGAGGGGGGTGCGGAACGGCCGCGGGAGGTCCGGCTGCCGATACCGCAGCACGATGATCCCGCCGCAGACGATGACGAACGCGAACAGCGTGCCGATGGACACCAGCTCGCCGAGCAGGCCGATCGGGAAGAGGCCGGCGACGGTGGCGGCCACGCAGCCGGTGACGATCGTGCTCAGGTACGGCGTCCGGAAGCGCTGGTGCACCCGGTGGAACACCGGCGGCAGCAGGCCGTCGCGCGCCATCGAGAAGAAGATGCGGGGCTGGCCCATGAGCATGACCAGCACGACCGATGCCAGGCCGGCGATGGCCCCGATGTTGACGAGGAAGCCGAGCCAGCGCAGGCCCGGGCCCGCCTTCTCGATCGCCACGTACACGGGGTGCGGGACGTTCAGCTCGCTGTAGTGCGCCACCCCGGTCATCACCAGGGCCATCAGGATGTAGAGAACGGTGCACACCACCAGCGAGCCGAGGATGCCGATCGGCAGGTCGCGCTGCGGGTGCTTCGCCTCCTGCGCCGCGGTCGAGACGGCATCGAAGCCGATGTAGGCGAAGAAGATGACGCCGGCGCCACGCAGAATGCCGGAGAGCCCGAAGTGGCCGAACTCGCCAGTGTTCGGCGGGACGAACGGCGTCCAGTTGTCGGCGTTGATGTATCGGAAGCCGAACCCGATCACCAGCAGGACGATCAGCACCTTCACGAAGACGATGACGTTGTTGAAGCGCGCCGACTCCTTGATGCCGATCACGAGCAGCGTCGTGAGCAGCAGGACGAGCGCGACCGCGGGGAGGTTCACGATGCCGTGGGCCAGTTGGAAGCCCTGCGTGGTGCAGTCGCCGATCGGGATGAGCGTGCGGCTGACGCTGTCCACCGCGAGGCCGCCGGTCGCCGGGTCCACGCAGATCTGCGACCGGACGAGCGTGTGGGTCCCCTCCACGCCGAACGGCGCGCCGACGAGCGCGGGCGGCAGCCGGAAGCCAAGCTCGGCGATGAAGGCCGAGAAGTAGCCGGACCAACCCACCGCGACCGTGGAGGCGGCGAACAGGTACTCGAGGATGAGGTCCCAGCCGATGATCCAGGCGACGAACTCGCCGAGCGTCGCGTACCCGTACGTGTACGCCGAGCCGGCGACCGGGATCATCGAGGCGAACTCGGCGTAACAGAGCCCCGCGAACAGGCATCCGAGGCCCGCCAGCACGAACGAGAGGGTGATGGCGGGTCCCGCGAACTGCGCCGCCGCCGTGCCGGTGAGGACGAAGATGCCGGCACCGATGATGGCGCCGATGCCGAGGAAGACGAGGTTCGCGGCCGTCAGCGCACGCTTCAGGCTGTGCTCGCCGCCCTCCTCGGGCATGAGCTCGGCCAGGGACTTGCGGCGGAACAGGGAACGCATCAGCCCTCCATCACGGTGGACGCACCGGCCCGGCTCACAGCGACGTCCCCGGCGGGGGCATCCGCTCGTGCTCGAGCGGCGCCTTCAACAGCTTCCAGAAGCACCAGCCGGTGAGGCCGAGGACGACCGTCCAAGCCCCGAGCATGAAGACCAGCGCCTTGAGTGTCACGAGGCCCTCCCCGCCGCGCGGCGGCGCTTCCAGGCCAGCCGGATCAGGTACAGCTGCAAGGCCAGGATGGCGAGCATCACGCCGCGGGACGCCCACCGGACCGGGATCTCCTCCGGCCGGCGGCCGTCCATCAGCAGCGTGGGGATCGCCTCCTGGACGGTCCACCAGCCCATCAGGACCAGCAGGAAGACCGGCGTGACGTACGTGAGGATGAACTTCAGGACGTGCCGTGGCAGGTGGATCGAGGCCCCGGTCATGATCTCGTCCACGGCGTTCGAGGGGCCGAACAGCCAGATGAAGATGATGACCTCGAACAGCGCGCACACGACGAGGCCGAAGGTGCCGGCCCAGTAGTCCCACTCGTCGAGGAAGCCGCGCTGGTAGTACACGACGTGGAAGATCCCGATCGCGATGGCGAGCGACGCGACGACGAGGACCGATCGCCGGCGGTCCCAGCCGAAGTTCTCCTCCATGAACGACAGCGCCGGCGTGGCCATCGCCACCGAGGAGGTGATGCCTGCGAAGAAGAGGAGCGAGAACCACATGAAGCCCGCGGCCGCCGCGATGCCCAGCCCGCCCGGCAGCCGCTGGAAGACGAGCGGCATCGAGATGAAGCCGAGGTCGAAGCCGCCGGCCTGGGCGATGGCGATCGCGGAGCTGACGCCGAAGAAGGTGACGACGGCCGGGATGGCCAGCGAGCCGCCCAGCACCACCTCGGCGGTCTCGTTGGTGGCCGCCGTGGCCAGTCCCGAGAGCGCGAGGTCGTCGTCCCTCTTCAGGTACGAGGCGTAGGCCGAGAGCGAGCCCATGCCCACCGAGAGCGTGAAGAAGATCTGCCCGGCCGCGGC